>NZ_JAPEHX010000043.1:0-27565 GCF_028823655.1 Exiguobacterium sp. B2(2022)
TTGCTTGCACCGATGACATCAGGAACGTATACCGTCAATGATTTGATGCGAGAGGACTTGACGAGCGGAAGATTCGGTATGCATGCGTCTAACCTCGGTGGATTGATTGCATCCAAAATAGGCGAGAATGAAGGAATCCCGAGCTTCATCGTTGACCCTGTCGTTGTCGATGAGATGCATGAGTTGGCAAGAAAGACCGGAATGGCCGACATCGATCGCCGTAGTATCTTTCATGCCCTGAATCAAAAGGCCGTCGCCAAACGTTTTGCAACTGAAAATGGAAGCGATTACAATGAGTTGAATTTGATTGTCGCTCATTTAGGCGGAGGGATTACGGTCGGTGCGCATCAGCATGGACGCGTCATCGATGTGAACAACGGACTAGACGGTGATGGACCACTTGCTCCAGAACGGGCAGGCTCAATTCCTGTTGGACAGGTAGTAGAACTATGTTATAGTACCAGGTATAAAGAATCGGAAATGAAAAAGAAAATTGTCGGTCAAGGTGGGTTGTTCGCACACCTCGGTACATTCGATGCGATTGAGATTGAGCAACGGATGGAATCGGGAGATGATGAGGCGAGACTCCTTTATGAGACGATGGCTTATCGTGTCGCACAAGAAATTTCAAAACATGGTGCGACGCTCAGTGGTCGAGTGGATGCCATCTTATTGACAGGTGGAATCGCTTATTCTGACTGGCTGACTGACAAGATTAAAGAGCGTGTCGGATTCCTCGCGCCGGTATACGTTTATCCAGGTGAAGATGAATTGAAAGCCTTGGCAGAAGGTGCACTTCGCGTCATCGAGAAGGAAGAGACCGCAAGAGAATATGAGGGGGATACACATGGCACGAGAATTTGATGTTGTCGTCATTGGTGGAGGACCAGGAGGATATGTGGCTGCGATCAAGGCTGCACAGGCTGGTAAATCTGTCGCAATCGTCGAGGCGAGAAAATTAGGCGGCACCTGCTTACATAGAGGTTGCATCCCTACGAAAGCTCTTCTAAAAGCTGCTCATGTCTATCAAACGGCGAAACAGGGGGCAACGTACGGCGTAGAAACGGGAAGTGTGACGTTCAACATGGAACGGGCTCAAACGTATAAACGCGATCTTGTGGCTGGTCTTGAAAAAGGAATCGAGCACTTGATGAAACAAGGGAAAATTGAAGTGTTTCGCGGAAAAGCCTCGATCCTTGGACCAAGTATCTTCTCGCCACAACCTGGGACCGTATCCGTTGAAGATAAAAGCGGTGAGTCAGAACTCATCTTGCCAAACCAATTGATTATCGCAACAGGTTCGATTCCGCGTGAACTTCCTGGATTGCCGTTCGATCACGAACGTATCTTAAACTCGGACGACCTCCTCAATTTTGAGACACTACCTGAATCGATTGCGATTGTCGGTGGTGGTGTCATCGGAGTCGAATGGGCGTCCATGCTCGTCGATTTAGATGTGAACGTGACGTTGATCGAAGTAGGAGATCGATTACTTCCACTTGAGGACAAGGCGGTCTCTCGTGAGGTGGAACGTCTATTGAAGAAGCGTGGCGTCCGTGTGAAGAAGAGCGTGACGGTCGACGCCGAACGAACATTGATTCACGAAAATACAGTGGAGCTTGCTGTCGGGGAAGAGATGTTACAAGTAGACTGTGTCCTCGTCTCGGTTGGCCGAGTTGCCAACACGGAAGACTTAGGACTTCAAAACACTTCTATCGTCGTAGAAAATGGGATCATTCAAGTCGATAGTCAGTATCGGACGAAAGAACGTCATATCTTCGCAATCGGGGATTGCATCGGAAAATTACAACTCGCTCACGTCGCGTCTGCAGAAGGCGTGAAGGCGGTCGAAACGATTCTTGGACTTGAACCGACACCACTTGATTACGCGCTCATCCCACGTTGTGTATATAGCGTTCCTGAAGTCGCTTCGGTCGGCTTGACGGAAGAGGCGGCAAAAGATGCCGGACATGATGTGAAGACGGGGACATATCGATTCAACGGACTCGGGAAAGCGCGGATTGAAGGACAAGCCGACGGATTCGTCAAACTCGTTTCGGACAAAGAAACAGATGACCTTCTCGGTGTTCATATCGTCGGACCGAAAGCGACTGAACTCATCACGGAAGGTGGACTCGCGCTCGTCTTGAACGCGACGGCTTGGGAGATGGGACAACTTGTGCACCCACACCCTGCATTGAGCGAAGCCTTCCAGGAAGCGGCACTTGCCGTCGATGGATTACCGATTCACGCCTAAGGAGGAACAAGGATGGAACAGATGACTGTAAACTCATATGAAGAGCTTGGTTTAACCAAACAAGATTTATTGGCGATGTATGAAACGATGATACGCGCCCGTAAGATTGATGAACGGATGTGGAAGTTGAACCGCGCCGGGAAAATCCCGTTCGTCGTTTCATGTCAAGGACAAGAAGCTGCGCAGGTCGGTGCGGCGTTCGCGCTCGAGAAAGGAATCGACTACGTCTTGCCTTACTATCGTGATGTGGCGGTTGTCCTTCACTTCGGTCAAACATCAAGAGACTTGATGTTATCGGCATTTGCGAAAGCGGAAGATCCGAACTCGGGTGGTCGTCAGATGCCTGGTCACTTCGGCTCGAAAGAACATCGCATCGTGACGGGTTCATCTCCGGTTACGACGCAAGTCCCTCATGCGGTCGGGATTGCACTTGCGGCGAAGATGAAAAAAGAAGAACTCGTCACGTTCGTCTCGTTCGGAGAAGGCTCTTCAAACCAAGGTGACTTCCACGAAGGGGCAAACTTTGCTGGCGTCCATAAATTACCGGTCATCTTGTTCTGTGAGAACAACAAGTATGCGATTTCGGTACCACTTACGAAACAGTTGGCATGTGAGCGTGTATCAGACCGTGCAAAAGGTTACGGCATGCCAGGTGTGACAGTCGACGGGACAGACCCGATTGCTGTATATGCGGTCGTGAAGGAAGCGCGCGAACGTGCACTTCGCGGAGAAGGACCGACGCTCATCGAAGCAGAAGTCGAACGTCTCGTACCACACTCATCAGATGATGATGACAAAGCATACCGTTCAGCTGAAGAATTGGCTGGATTAAAAGAGCGGGATGGCATTCAATTGTTCCGTCAACGACTTGTGAACGACGGTATTGCAACGGCGGATACACTTGCCGAAATCGATGCACAAATCGATGCTGAAGTGAATGAAGCGACGACATATGCAGACAAAGCACCGTACGCATCACCTGAATCTGCATTGGATTACGTCTATGAGGAGGAAAAATGATGAAAACGTTTATCGAAGCGATCAATGAAGCGATTCATGAGGAAATGGAGCGCGACGAAAACGTCTTCGTCGTCGGGGAAGACGTCGGCGTACGTGGTGGTGTATTCCGTGCCACACAAGGCTTGATTGAGAAGTATGGTGAAGACCGTGTCATCGACGCACCGCTCGCTGAAAGTGCGATTGCCGGTGTAGGAGTCGGGGCTGCCATGTACGGCATGCGTCCGATTGCAGAAATGCAATTCGCAGACTTTATCATGCCAGCAGTGAACCAAATCGTATCGGAAGCGGCAAAAATTCGATACCGCTCAAACAACGACTGGACGTGTCCGATGGTCATCCGCGCTCCTTTCGGTGGTGGCATTCACGGGGCACTCTATCACTCGCAATCTGTCGAGGCGATGTTCAGTTCGACGCCAGGTCTTAAAGTTGTCATTCCATCAGACCCAGTCGATGCGAAGGGCTTGTTGAAAGCAGCAATCCGTTCGAACGACCCTGTCCTCTTCTTCGAACATAAGCGTGCCTATCGTCTTTTGAAAGCGGACTTGCCGACTGACGAATACACGGTTGAAATCGGTAAGGCTGCGGTCAAACGTGAAGGTGACGATATCACAATCATCACGTACGGTCTTTGTGTCCATATGGCACAAGAAGCTGCGAAAACACTCGAAGAGGAAGGAATCAGCACGCATATTCTTGATCTTCGTACCGTCTATCCGCTCGACCAGGATACAATCATCGAGTCGGTCAAGAAGACCGGTAAAGTGTTACTCGTGACAGAGGACAACAAAGAAGGAAGCATCATCGGAGAAGTAGCGGCGATTATCGCAGAGAAGGCGCTCTTTGAACTCGATGCGCCGATTGAACGCTTAGCGGGTCCTGATGTTCCGGCTATGCCATATGCACCACCGATGGAAAAATTCTTTATCGTATCCCCAGAAAAAATTGCCGAGCGGGCGCGTCAGCTCGCCGCGTTTTAAGGAGGCGGCTCCATGGAACAAACGATTACAATGCCCCAACTTGGTGAGAGTGTGACGGAAGGCACGATTACGACATATCTCGTCAAACCGGGCGACCGTGTGGAAGAATATGAACCACTCGCTGAAGTCATGACGGACAAAGTCACGGCGGAAATCCCGGCAACAAGTGCAGGAATCGTAAAAGAATTTCTCATTCCAGAAGGTGAGACGGTCAGTGTCGGGACACCTGTCCTGACTATGGAAGTCGAAAGTGCAGAAGAAGCTGTGACTGCGACGAAGTCTGAACCGGTCGCCGAAGCGGAACCAGCAGAACCGGCAGCAGCGAAGCAAGCTGTCGCGACGGCTCCGAAAAAACAGAGTGGGAACGGTCGATATTCTCCTGCCGTCATCCGACTCGCCAATGAGAACAACATCGATTTGAATGAATTGAGCGGAAGCGGTCTAGGCGGTCGGATCACACGGAAAGACATTCTTCGTTACTTATCAGAAGGACGTCCTGCATCAACTCCTGAGAAATCGACACAAGCACCTGTCCAAGAGACAATGGTACAAACAAAAATGGATGTTCCGACTGAGGCACCACGTCCTGCCGTCGAACCTTCACAACCAGCTGCCTCGACATCTACAGGTCGATACGAAACGATTCCGACAGCTGGTGTGCGTCAGGCGATTGCGAACAATATGGTTCGTTCGAAGCATGAGGCGCCACACGCATGGCTCATGATTGAAGTCGATGTGACGAACCTCGTCGAGGCACGTGCGAAGTTAAAAGATGACTTCATGAAGCGGGAAGGGGTCAAATTGACGTTCATGCCGTTCTTCATGAAAGCGGCCATCGAGGCGCTTAAGAAGTATCCGATGATGAACTCGGAGTGGGCAGGCGATCACATCAAAGTTCACCAAGACATTCACCTTTCTGTGGCCGTCGCAGCAAACGATGCCCTCTATGTACCAGTCATTCGCCAAGCGGATGAGAAGAATATCAAAGGACTCGCTGTGGCGCTTCAAGACGTGGCATCGCGTGCGCGTGAGAATCGCTTGAAAGCTGAAGAGATGCGTGGCGGGACGTTCACGATCAACAACACAGGGGCGTTTGGTTCAATTCAATCGGCACCAATCTTGAACTACCCACAAGCGGCCATTCTATCGGTCGAATCAATCGTGAAACGTCCGGTCTGGATGAACGGAATGTTCGCGGCACGGGATATGGTCAACCTTTGTATGTCGGTCGACCATCGTGTCCTCGACGGTCTCGTCGCAGGGCAATTCTTGCAAGCAATCAAGCAGTCGCTCGAATCGATCGACCCGGACACATATACAGTGTATTGATGTATAAAAATGGAGACGCTCCTAGTGGGGCGCCTCCATTTTTTCATGAGTTATAGCCAAGGAATACCGTGAAGACGAAGCTTGCGGCTGAGATCAGTAAGAGAAAGAACGACATGGACATGCCCATGATGACGAGTCCTTTGGAGAGTCGTTGTTTGGTTTTGTAGAGCGCATACGCAAACATGAAACTGAATATGCCGAGCGTCGTGAATAACGTGAGCGGGATTGCTCGATCGTAAAGAAGGTGAAGTAAATCCAATGTTGAATCGTCCTTTCTAATCTTGCACCTTCTCGAATTGTCGTTGATGGACGTGATCCATCGATTTGATGGTCACAACAAACACGAGAAGGAACATCCAGTATACGAAGGTATAGTCTAAGGCAAATTCGGGAACCCTATCATGTCTGACCGAAGAAATCCAGAGAAGAACGAGTGAGGCTGGAAAATGAAACAGAAAAATAAAATATGGAACGAACTTTATGAATGATCTGGCATTCGCAGACGGATGACGTATGACGAAGATTGCAATCATACCGATGAAAAATCCGATGCCACCAAGCGTGAAGAAAGCGAGCGAGTCAGACAAGTTAGTCTCTAAAATGGGCAAAGCAAGCATCGTAAGACCGATACTCCCGATTAAGATACACGCGAATAAAATGACGTCACCTCCAATTAATCCCATATAATAATTGTAACATATTGGATGGGTGAACTCGAGGTCTAAAACAACACGCCATTATTAGAAATGGCGTGTTGGTGAGCTCTTTATATCGATTGTTCAATCATCGATTCGATGTCGCGACGAACTTCAGCTGGTGACAAACGTGCGACATCATAGCGGACACGATGTGTCGACTCGTCCGTTCCTGTCAAATCAGCGAAAAGACTACTGAAATCGTGGACACTGCGGTCGACTTGTATGAGTAATTCAATCGAATCCTCTTCTTGTAAGATGACGACTTCGACTTCATCTAACTGACGCCCAAAACGTGAGCCGTTCGCTGAATATTCGAGTTCTTGTGCAATCGGGAGACGACCTGAACGATGGCGTGCCGGGAGCATCTCTGTGTCGGCTTTCTTCAGGCGGAAACCGAGTTCGTCCATCGCATCTAAAATGATTTGTTGTGAAGCGTTCGGTTGTACCGTAATCGCATCTTCATCTTTTGGATCGACGGCTTGGGCGATATCGAGCCCGGTCTCAATCCATGATTTCGATTGGCTGACAGAGAGTGGGGTATTAAACGGGACGTTGACCGTGAACGGGATCTCTTTCACTTCTCCAGGTCCAATCATAAATGGAGCCTCATTCAATAAAATCTTTTCGATTGTGAACGTCGAGTATGTCGACTTATCGTTGACCTCATGTTTATACAGCGTGTTGAAGAAAAGATAGATGCTGTCGACCGACTGTTCGACTGAACCTCCTTCTACATGGACTACTCCATTGAGTTCACCACCGGGTGTACAATGGCTTTCATTCAAACGTGTGTCGACTTTTGCGGCACCGATTCCGATTGATGATAAAATCTTTTTAAACATATGTGTATCCTCCTTTGACGTAACGTCGTCTTCGTGTAATAGTATGTACGGACAGGTGAAACAATATGTTTCAAAATTTCTAAAAAAGGATTGAATCCATTGGAATATAAAGCGTTACAAGAACGTCTCGAAGACGTGATCCAATCAAATCATCTCGTGTCGGCGACAATCAGTCAACCCCGTCAAAAATCAAGCGATCTCAGACGCGTCAAATTGAAACCGGTCATGCTTCGGAACGCATACCACATCCAGTTCGAATATCAGTACGAACGGGTGATGAACCATAAAAACTTACCACCGGATGAGGCTGTAGAAGAATTGTACGACCTTCTTGAAACGTTCAGACAGGGGCAATTTCAATTAAAAGAGTCTGACCTTCAATTTCAGTTATCCAAAAAATTTAAAGTGACCTTTAAAGAGAGACAGACAGCTCAAAAAGAAATTCAGTTGAGCCACAATCGGGAAAAACAATATGTGCTACCACTTGACGAACCAGTCCCATTCTTGATTCGACTCGGCATTCAGTCGAGTGATGGGAAAGTGAAGCGTCAAAAGTATGACAAGTTTAAACAAATCAACCGCTTCCTTGAGTTCATTGAGGACTCGCTTAAACACTTGCCGACAGACCGTACCGTCCGAATCTTGGATTTCGGTTCAGGGAAGTCGTATTTGACGTTCGCGCTCTATCACTTTTTACATGAGATGAAAGGATATGATGTTCATATCACAGGTCTCGATTTGAAAAAAGAAGTCATCGAAGAATGTGCATCGATTGCGAAAGACTTAGGATATGAGCGACTCGAGTTCTTAGTTGGAGACATCAATGAATATGAAGGGGAGACAGCTGTCGATATGGTCGTGACGCTTCATGCATGTGACGTGGCGACCGACATGGCATTGGCCCGTGCCGTCCGCTGGGGGGCGAAAGTCATCTTGAGTGTTCCTTGCTGTCAGAAGGAGTTAAATCGTCAACTTCAAGCACCGAATCTAGACGTGATGCTCCAGCACGGATTAATCAAAGAACGGTTCGCCTCGCTCGCGACAGATTCGATTCGGGCTGAACTTCTTGGACTTGTCGGTTATGAAGCTCAGTTACTGGAGTTCATCGACCTCGAGCATACGCCAAAGAACATCATGATTCGTGCCTATTTGACGAATCGTGTAGCGAGTGCTGAGACGAAGGCTCGTTACCTTGCTTTTAAACAAATGTTACAGGCAGATCCGTTCTTAGAACGTGAATTGAGCGATAGACTTGTCCTCGAGGTAGAACAAGACGTAAAATAAGGGAGTATAGACGAAATGTCGAAAGGGGAAACAACATGGATTTTCAATTATATTTTCAAGATGTAGTCGAACAAGCGCGTAACGAAGTGCGTGCTGCAGGATACACAGAGCTCACGACACCGGAAGAAGTAGACGGGGCACTGAAAAAAGAAGGGAAGACACTTGTACTCGTTAACTCGGTTTGTGGTTGTGCAGGCGGAATCGCTCGTCCGGCCGCGGCTTACGTAAACAAGATGGAAGGCGTCAAACCTGACCATTTCGTGACCGTGTTTGCAGGTCAAGACCGTGAAGCGACAGATCGTGCACGTGAGTATTTCGAAGGATATGCACCGTCTTCACCATCGATTGCCCTCCTCGAGGATGGAAACATCGTGACGATGGTAGAGCGTAGTGAAATCGAGTCGTCAACTGCTGAAGAACTTGTCGACCAATTACAAACATTGTTCGATATCTACTTCGCATAATCAAGCATCGGGGTAACCAGTCATCAAAATTATGACGGAGGCAGAGTATATGATTGCCCTGTCACGCGGTGAGATCAATGAGCCGTCGCTTCAATCGGAAGGGACGATTAAATGTTGTACGCCGCAACAGATCGGAAAGGTCGTCAAAGCGTCGTATCCGGGAGAAGCGGTCGTGCTCGTCTCCCTTTACGTCAATCGTCTTGGCCAACTGTTACATTATGAGTTAGATGAGGACGGGGAACGTTATCCGCACGTGTATAGTGCCATCCCGATGTCATCCGTCAAACAAGTCCAACCATATGGGTCTCGCGACAATGGAACGGTCACATATTTCGCTTTCGAGCGAATGTGACCTTCTTTTTTTGCATAAAATGCATGAATATACTTTACAAGTAATAATTATGTGTATATAGTGGTTGAAGACACAAGTCGGACAACTGATGTGTCCTAGAACAGTTGAGCTACGTTCACACATATGTCATAATTTTGTTAAAGTTCTGATAATTATCATTCAACTACGAAAGGGAGATGAAGATGAAAAAAGGTTTTCTAGCATTATGTTTAGCAGGACTGGCCGCGTTCTCAGTCGCATGTGGGGCTGACGTGAACGAAGGAGGATCGACATCGACCGATGGTGAGGATGACAAAGTCATCGTCATGGGTACGAGTGCCGATTACTTCCCGTATGAATTCGTCGACACAGCGAACGGTGACGAAATCGTCGGATTTGATATCGACATCGCCAAAAAAGTGGCGGAAAACATGGGATATGAATTGAAAATTGAAGATATGGACTTCGGAAGCTTGCTTGGAGCCCTCAACGCGGGTCGTGTCGACTTCGTCATGGCTGGTATGACACCGACAGAGGAGCGTAAAGAAAATGCCGATTTCTCGGATATCTATTTCACAGCGGTGAACTTGATTTTGTCAAAAGATGATTCACTTCAATCACTTGAAGATTTGAAAGGCAAAAAGATTGGTGTCCAACTCGGTTCGATTCAAGAAGGAATCGCAAAGGATCAAATCGCGGATGCTGAAATCGTCTCATTGAACAAGATTCCTGAAATCATCCAGGAAATTAAGACAGGGCGTATTGACGCGATGGTCATCGAAGATACGGTCGCGAAGAAATACCTAGAGCAAGACAGCGAATTGACAACTTTTGAAATCGTGGACGAAGAAGAAGCGGGCTCTGCTGCTGCCTTCCGTAAAGACGATGAACTCCGTGATCAATTCAACGAAGAGTTGAAGAAGATGATTGACAGTGGAGAAATCGAAGAGTTAGCACAAAAATGGTTTGAAGAAGAGGCTGCACCAGCCGAATAATGAATCGTACGAGGCTGACTGAAGATGAATCGGTCAGCCCTTTTTTAGGAGGAACTTACAATGGATTTTAGCCGGATTTATGATTCTATCCCTTACATACTTGAGGGGATCCCAGTCATGTTCCAGGTGGTCATCGTCTCGGCACTGATCGGGATCTCACTTGGTATTGTCGTTGCAACACTGAAAATCGTACCGAATCGTCTCATCAACTTTATCGGACATGCATACACGGCTGTATTCCGTGGGACGCCACTCATCTTGCAACTTGCCATCATTCACTTTGGGTTGCCGCAATTGACTGGCTATATCACGACACCGTATCAATCGGCAGTCATCGCCTTCTCATTAAACTCAGGGGCGTATATTTCAGAGATTATTCGTGCTGGTATTCAAGCGGTCGATAAAGGCCAATGGGAAGCATCTGATGCTTTAGGTGTCCCATACGTCAAACAATTACGTTCAATCATCTTGCCGCAGGCGTTCAAGAACATCTTGCCCGCCCTCGTCAACGAGATGATTACATTGACGAAAGAGTCGGCTCTCGTCTCGACGGTCGGTGTACTCGACATCATGCGCCGGGCACAGATTGTCGGTGGGCAGAAGGCGATCTACTTCGAACCGCTTCTATTCGCCGGTGTGATATACTTTACGATAGTGATGATCTTGACGTATCTTGGACAACGTCTAGAAAAACGGTTAAGAAAGAGTGATGGAAGATGATCGAAGTTAAAGACCTACACAAACAATTTGGTGACTTAGAAGTATTGAAGGGAATCACGACGACGATTGAACGTGGTGAAGTGGTCGCCGTCATCGGACCGTCTGGGTCTGGTAAATCGACATTTCTGCGTTGCTTGAACATGCTAGAAATCCCGACGAGCGGGACGGTCAGTGTGGATGGATTCGAACTCACGAAAAAAGGGGCGAACGTCGCGAAGGCTCGCCAAAATATCGGGATGGTGTTCCAACAGTTCAACCTCTTCCCTCATATGAGTGTATTGGACAATTTGACGTATGCACCGGTCAATGTCTTGAAAGTCAGTAAAGCTGAAGCGCTCGAACGTGCGAAAAAATTGCTCGAACGTGTCGGTCTCTCTGAGAAAATCGACGCCTACCCGAGCCAATTATCGGGTGGACAAAAACAACGTGTCGCAATCGCGCGTGCTTTGGCGATGGAACCGAACGTCATGTTATTTGATGAGCCGACATCGGCACTTGACCCTGAGATGGTCAACGAAGTACTCGATGTCATGAAGGGGTTAGCTGAGACAGGGATGACGATGGTCGTCGTCACACACGAAATGGGCTTTGCTCGTGAAGTGGCAGACCGTGTCCTCTTCCTTGACGAGGGAATTCTGATGGAAGAAGGAAAACCGGCCGACCTATTGTTGAACCCGCAGACAGACCGCGCGAAACGTTTCTTAGAAAAAGTGTTGTAATCTGAACTTACGAAGGAAGGATGAATGCACATGAAAATCACTTATTATGGACACGCGACAGTAGGATTTGAGATCGATGGCGTTAACGTGTTGATTGATCCATTTTTGACGAGTAACCCTCATACGGAAGTAGACCCTTCCACGTTACGCCCAGACTATTTGTTGCTCACCCATGCTCACTTTGATCATATCGAAGATGTCGAATTGATCGCGAAAGAGACGGGTGCGACGATTGTGGCGACGCATGAGCTCGCGACTTACTATGAGAAAAAAGGATTTTCTGTACACGGAATGAACATCGGTGGCGGGCACGCTTTCCCGTTCGGACGTGTCACGATGACACAAGCTTTCCATAGTTCGAGTTTCGATATGGGCGACACACCAATCTATATGGGAATGCCAGCTGGATTCATCATCGAGACGAATGAACTGACGCTCTATCATGCTGGGGATACGAGCCTGTTCTCGGACATGAAAATGTACGGAGAACGTTTCGAAATCGATGTCGCCTTCCTTCCAATCGGAGACAACTTTACGATGGGACCTCAAGATGCATTAGACGCGGCGCAGTGGCTCCAAGCCAAACGGGTCGTCCCGATCCACTTTGATACGTTCCCGCCGATCAAGCAGGACGCTCAGGCATTCTGTGACCAGTTACATCGTCGTGGTCTTTTGATTGAACCGAACACGACGATCGAGATTTAAGCGTGGATGTGATACAAGCGACGAAAGCGTTCGTCGAACAGATTCATGCAGCGGACCATACAGGGCATGACACCGCTCATATTGAGCGAGTCGTCCGACTGGTGGAGCGTTTGATGGAGGATGAGCCTGTCGACGAGACAGTGCTCATCCTTGCTGCGTATCTACACGATGTGGAAGACCATAAGCTCGGTCGACCGAGAGGTCTCGTCAAACAACATTTGATTTCTCTCGACGTCACTGAAGAGCAAGCAAACTTGGTGCTGACTTTAATCGATGAAGTATCTTTCTCAAAAGGGATTCAGCCTACGACACGCGAGAGTGAAATTTTGCAGGACGCCGATCGTCTTGATGCCATCGGGGCCATTGGGATTGCGCGAACATTCCAATACGCTGGTTCTCGCGGAACACCGCTCGATTTGTCAGATCAGAGTGCCATTCAACATTTTCAAGATAAACTGTTGAATCTGGCGTCTAGGATGCATACCGCTAAAGCGAAACAATTGGCGATGTCACGGCATGCTTTTATGGAGCGCTTTTTGGTGCAGTTTCACGAGGAGTGGGATGGAGAAGACATATAAAAGGACGACCGAGACATCTAACTCGGCCGTCCTTTTGATTAGATTAGAATGGATGTTTGTTTAGCCAGTGGCCGCCGTCAAGAGAGATACAATCTCCGTTCAAGTAGCGCATCTCGTCAGAGGCAATCCAATAGGCCAAGTCAGCGATTTCTTCCGGTGTTCCAAAGCGTCCGAGCGGGACGTTGCGGCGAATCCGCTCCACTTCTTTCACATGGGACACGAGTTTTTCCGCACCGCCTGTCCGTTCAATCGGTCCTGGGCTGATTGCATTGACACGGGCACCGAACTGATAGCCCCATTCGACTGCGAGCGTTCTCAGACGCCCGCTTTCGCCGCCGCACTCGGTGCGACACCAGGCCCTGCCTGCCATGCATACGAGGCGACCATGTTAATGATTGACCCGCCTCGCAATTCTTCTGCTTCCCAATGTTTCCCGAGAACATGGGTACAGTTAAATGTGCCGTTCAAGACGATATCAATGACGCTTGCCCAACCGTTCGGAGACAAATCGAGTGTCGGACAGACGAAATTACCTGCCGCGTTGTTGACGAGTGCGTGAACCGGGCCGTAAGCGGATACGATGTCAGCGAGTGCTTGAGCGCATCCTTCATAATCACGAACATCATGCTGCACACTCATCGCTTGACCTGCTTCAATAGTGTTCAGTTCGTTCATCGCTTCTAGCAATCGTTCCTCGTTTCGACCACTGATGGCGACATTCCATCCTTCTTGTTTAAATTTTAATGCCATGGCTTTCCCCATACCAGACGATCCCCCGGTAATCCAAATCGTTTTCATATTGATTCCCCCTTGAAAAATGAATGGTCGTTCATTCTATGTATTCGTCTTCTGATTTAAAATTCCTTCAATCAGATGTCATTTGGTGTTGAATCATTTCTTCGACAAGAAGCGTATATAGAATATGGTACGATTGAAGTGCATAAGATGATGTCAATCCGGTAGAGGGGAATGCTAAGCCATGAAGCGACTGTTAGGAATAACACTTTTCAGTATATTTGTTTTGATAGCGCTCATTTTTTCGAATATGAGAGATGATAATTTGTCCGAACCGATTGAAAAGGTGACGAATTCTCAAGTCGAAACAAAGACCGTTCCTGAGATGACTGTGGGTGAACTAAAAGGTATCTTAACTGAATTCCAACGCGATGTGGCTCCACAAATCAAGAACGATTTCGAACGGAAGTTGGCAGAACGATTGTACGTGGAGATGAAACTTTTTGATGAAAGCATTGATATAAACAAGCTCATAACGCGCGCTTCAGAGCAAGCTGATTTTGAACGTGCTTGGTTGACTCATGCGAAAGACGAGTATGGGGTCGTCGTAACAGATGAAGAAGTCGATGGTTGGATTGAACAAGGACCTGATGCGGAGGTAGTCGAGTCACAAAGACGGTATGCCGAGGCAAAAGAAATGAGTGTATATGAGCTGAATCATAATTATGATCGCGATCAATATGTGAAATGGGTTGTTTGGGAAAAACTAATCCCACTCATCACGGAACGATACGAAGAGTCAAGTGAGCAAGTGCTCGACAACAATCGACTCATCGAGCTTTACGAAAAAGAAGTGAAGGATACTCTATGAATCAATGATACATCAATCAGCCCGACTCATTTGAGCCGGGCTACTGTTCATTTCATTTGTTTCAATTGTTCCAAGCCAAGTTCACGATCGATGGCATACATCGTACCGGCGACCTTCTCACCCCAATACGGGTCTGAGGCGTAAAAGATGTTAATTCCTTCTTGTTTGTTACCAGGGTAATCTCCGCGTGCGTATTGACCTTTTACATATTTTGTGGCGAACAGTTCGGCAGCCGCGTCAACGCTCGCTTCAACCGTCTCAAAGGTTGTGGCATTGCCGCTCGGGTCGTCATCTGTTGCCCGGAATCCGAACAAGTTACGTTTTTCCCGTGCGATGTCGGACGTCCCAAACCTCGACTCATGACCGGCTACAGCGAGTAGGAATAAGGCATTGATGCCATATGTCTCTTCGGCACGTTTAAAGGCGTCACCCTCTCCAGCGAGTGGCGAGTCGATGGATTGTAAATACTGATCGAACGCTTTGGCGGAATAGGGTGACGATGATCGGATCGAAGCGAATTGATAGGGAGAGTCGAAGACGTCTCGGACACGTTCCGTATAAAAGCGATCTTCTGAGCGCTTTTCTGTCGGTCCGACAAGAAACGTGCCGGCGAGATTCGCATTCGCCTCGACGGAATGATACACTTCACCATTTCGAATCTCGTAGTAACCACGTCTTTCCACGACGGCTTCTGGGAACAATGCCATTTGATCCGGTTTCACATAGACATCTGCGCCTGATATGCGTACTTTTAAATGGTTTTCTCCTCGTTCAAGGAGTTGAAGTCTTGTGCCACCAGCGACATATGACTGTCGTTTTTTAAACGATTGATCTTCGTAAAGGTTTGTGATGGCATCGCTTGGAGTAACGACCACACCGGTGCCTGTGAAGTCGAGAACTTCTCCAGAAGGGGAGAATAAGGTGCGGTTGTTTCCCGCTGCCATATAGCGTTTTGCCTCAGCAAGAGATTCGAACGACCGTGTGACACGGTCCCCGTTCGTGACGGTTTCGACAGTATACGTGTCTTCACGGCCGGACTGAATCCATAAAAATGCGGCGATGGCGAGACTAAGCGTCGCAATCATCGGCCAAATCGTACGTTTTTTCTTTCGTTTCAATCAGATCACTTCCAAACTTTTGAATTGCCAAACGAGTTGATTTAGTCAACAATTTGATGGAGAAGGGGGAAATCAGTATGAAAATTGGAACGCGGACGTTAAAAACCGCGGTCGCAGCGGGTATCGCAATGCTCATTTCCGAGACGATTCATCTTGATTATTTTGTATTTGCTGCTATTATCGCCATTTTGAGTATTCAAGAGACACGCAAGAAATCCATTCGCGCCTCTTATGAGCGTGTCATGGCGAGTCTTCTCGCCATCGGGATGGGCGCCGCGATGTTTACGTTACTCGGTTATTCACCGGTGACGCTCACACTTTATTTTGTCATCTTCATTCCACTCGTACAACAACTGAAACTGCAAGATGGACTCATCACGAGTGTCGTGATCTTGACGCATCTCTATACCGAGGCGCAGTTCTCGCTTGAATTGTTCATCAACGAGTTATTGCTCATCGCGATTGGGGTCGGGGTCGGACTCGTCGTCAACATGTATATGCCGACGCTAGACCGCGAAATCGAGCGAATCAAAGACAGTATCGACCGATCACTTGCCGTACTTTTTTACGATGTGGCGGCATGTGTCGAGACCGGTGTGTATAACAATCATTCGATGATGCTGATCAAGACACGGGACTATTTGAAAGAAGGGAAAGATTTGGCCCTTCGACGTATGGGTAACTCCATCGGGAAACGGAATGAAGATATGGACTATCTCTACTTCCGGATGCGGGAGCGACAATACGATATTTTGAAGCGGGTCGCTGATAACGCAAGAGAGATCACCATGGTCGTCAATGAAGCAAAACCCGTCGCAACATTTTTGCGTCGTGTCGGGGACCACGTGAACGAGCAGGCTGACGCTTCCGTTTTTCTGCAAGAACTTGAAGAAATGATTGAACATTATCGAAAAAACGTACCTCTCCCCACAACACGTGAAGAATTTGAGGTACGCTCATCCTTGTTGAACATTTTATCGGATGTGAAAAGTTACTTGATCTTGAAAGAGCGCTATATTTTGCTCTTAAAAGAACATGGTCATGCTCGAGAGAAACGTGCTGATCAAAAAGATTGAGACGATGACGATGACGCCAATTTGAATGATGCGTTGTCGTCTTTTTTGCTTTTTCTTCATAACTTGCCTCCATGTACGTGTTTGCCATCATTGTACAGAATGGAAAAGATTCGTGCAATCTAAGGGAGTTTGTTATAATGGTCAAGAAATGTTTGGATGGAGGGATGTTGTTTATGGTAAACGAGACACGTGTGCTCGACACATTTTTAGGATTGGTCGGCATCGATTCAGAAACGAAGGAAGAAGCTGTCATTTGTGAACACTTGAAAGCGGTATTCACAGAACTTGGATGTGATGTGTATGAAGACGATGCATCAACGAAGACAGCACATTCTGGTAACAACTTGATCATCACGTTGCCTGCAACGAAAGAGAATGTTGATCCGATTTACTTCACAGCTCACATGGATACGGTGACACCTGGGAAGGGAATTAAGACGAGCATCAAAGATGGATATGTCGTCACGGATGGCACAACGATCCTCGGAGCAGATGATAAGACAGGTCTCACAGCGATGATTGAGCTTGTTCGCGTGTTGAACGAAAAACAGATTCCACACGGTCAGATTCAATTCGTGATTACGGTCGGGGAAGAATCAGGACTCGTCGGGGCGAAAGTCTTGGATTTATCAAAAATCGACGCGAAGTTCGGTTTTGCGCTTGACTCGGACGGTCCAGTCGGCGACATCATCGTCGCGGCACCGACGCAAGCGAAAGTGAACGCGAAGATTTATGGCAAGACGGCTCATGCGGGTGTCGCTCCTGAGAAAGGGATTTCAGCGATTCAAATCGCAGCAAAAGCCATCGCGAAGATGCCACTCGGTCGAATCGATGAAGAAACAACGGCGAACATCGGACGCTTCGAAGGGGGACGTGCCACAAACATCGTTTGTGACTATGTCGAAGTACTCGCTGAGGCTCGTTCGCTCATTCATGAGAAAATGGAGAAACAGGCGGAAACGATGAAGCAAGCCTATATCGAAGTGGCGGAGTCATTCGGTGGTCGTGCTGAAGTCGATATCGACATCATGTACCCGGGATTCAAGTTTGAAGAAGGCGATGAGGTTGTCGAGGTCGCAAAACGTGCGGCGGCGACAATCGGACGTCCGACACGAATCTTGCACTCAGGCGGCGGTTCAGATGCGAACGTCATCGCCGGTGGCGGGATTCCGACAGTCAACTTAGCGGTCGGTTATGAAGAAATTCATACGACAAACGAGCGGATGCCACTTGAAGAGCTATACAAACTCGTCGAGTATGTCGTCACGATCGTCGAAGAAGTCGCATCACCCAAGCAATAAAAAAAGAGCCGACCATTCGTCGGCTCTTCGTATGTGTTCGTACTCGTTATGCTGCGAACTCCAAAGACTCCAAAATCAACTCGTCTGTGCAATGAAGTTCGATCGCTATGTCGTGAATGCGGATAGAGGTGCCTTGTTCCTGATGGTGCAAGCGATTTATCAAAGCCGCACGGTCTCGAATCGTCTCGTAAATGGATTCGGGTTGTTCTGCCTTGGTCATCACAAATCACATCCTTTTCAGCGATTACCACAAGTATAGCATGGAACGGACTTGAAGAAAGGACTAATTTATTTATGAAGTTACAGTTTTTAGGAACTGGTTCGGGTATGCCATCGAAACAACGCAACGTGTCAGGTCTTGCGCTCGTCTTGCCAAAAGTCACTTGGTTGGTCGACTGTGGTGAAGGGACGCAACATCAGATGCTCTACACGAAAGTCAAACCACGTAAAGTGACAGCGGTATGGGTGACACATTTGCACGGTGACCATGTGTTCGGATTACCTGGATTTTTATCGACCCGCTCTGCGCTAGACGGAACGGATCCCCTCACGGTTTATGGTCCGAAAGGATTGAAAAAATGGCTCGAAGCGACACTTCGCGTCACAGGTTCTCATCTCGGTTATGAGTTGAACGTCATTGAATTCACGGACGGAGACACATTTGAGCAAGACGGTCATACGATCACTGTGCGAAAATTAGAGCATCGGTTCCCTTCTTATGGGTTTCGTGTCACAGGCCCGGAAAAACCGGGAACGTTGCGCGTCGATCGGGTAAGAGAGCTTGGAATCCCAAGTGGACCCATCTATAAAACAATCAAAGAACAAGAACGGTTCGAATATGAAGGAAAATGGTACGATTCTAAAGAATACGTCACTGAACAGACTCCGGGCAAAGTCGTTGCGATTCTTGGGGACACGACGCCATGCGAGAACGCGCGATTGTTAGCAGAAGGGGCCGACCTCCTCGTTCATGAGGCGACATTCATGGAAAGTGAACAACCGCTCGCCCGAAAATATGGTCACTCGACGACGCGTGAAGCGACTACTCTTGCGAAAGCGTCTGCGGTAGGCCAATTGATTGTCACGCATATTTCCGCTCGATATGTCGGACGAGAGGAAGAATTTGAACAAGAGGTCGTTTCGGATTTTCCATCGAGTTTAGTAGCGACCGACTTTTTAGAATATACAGTGGGGGATTGATGTGACCATTCAACTCTATGTTTGGGCCGCGTTTTTAGTGATCAGCGTCCTGTTAGGTGTCCGCTTGAACCAATTGAAAGAACCGGAAGCCAATTTCTTTCCGAAGTTTTTATTTTATTCACTGCTCGGCATCGTTTCGTTTCCGATCGGTGGATTTCATATCCCAATCGGGTTTTTATTGTCTTTTTTATTCTTCCCGAAACAGAACAGCCGCTATAAATGGTATGGAGCACTTTTAGGATTTTTCTTTTTTATCGTCTTATTGTTCGTACCATTGTTTGACCAATCTGGGTTTCGTGCGGAATCGCAACAAATCGGCGCCGTTTCTGTCACGGATGAATCTTTCGATGAGATGACAGAGAAAATCTTACAACGAGTCAACAGTGACTCCATCAAGCTAGACCGAAGTAAACTTCAAATTCATCGGGATGGGGACGTCCAAACGATTGAGTATTTGCTGATGGTCGAACGAGCTGAATCGTTCCAACAGATTCGCGTGACGTACGCAGACGGACAATTATCTTATGAACAGGTCGATGAA
This sequence comes from Exiguobacterium sp. B2(2022), assembly GCF_028823655.1. Classification (NCBI taxonomy): domain Bacteria; kingdom Bacillati; phylum Bacillota; class Bacilli; order Caryophanales; genus Exiguobacterium; species Exiguobacterium sp. B2(2022). Next base: position 19,762 of record NZ_JAPEHX010000043.1, read on the forward strand.
TTACGAAAAGAATCAGGTCAGGCATTCTTTGAAAAGCTCGTCGAATTTGACCATATGTTGTCTACTTTAAGGGAACCTTCATGGGAAGAATATACAGATGTCATAGCCGCCCCAATCCTACAACTTTCTTACGATGGGCTGTATGATATGTATACGTTCGAGAATGAGTCGATGCTCATGATCAACCGTGACAATGAGCTCGTTAAGTTCTGGCTACAACGTGAACCCGTCCTTGCTAACAGTATCCAGCTCGTCGGACTGACGCAAGAGGGTCGTAGTACAGGTGAACGCTATGCGATTCTTTACAATTATTCGATACACCAACGAGAGGATTTGACAGACCAATGAAATCATATGTAACGATTGCTCTACTAGCGACCGCACTACTTGCCGGATGTGGCGGGGAAGAGGCGCAACAAGAATCGTGCGGAGTGAGTCCGACGATCTCGGTCTATAACGCAGCGACTGAGGAAACGCTCTATCAAGAGAAAAGTGTCTGCTTAGAAGAGGACGCGACTGTACTCGATGCGTTAAAAGCAACAGGGCTCGACCTTGAGGTGACAGGGAGCGGTGACATGTCCTATGTGACGGCAATCGAAGGAATCGAAGAAAAATCTGAAGGACAATCGTCAGGATGGGTATTTGCTTTCAACGGTGCACCAGGGGATGAAGGTGCGGGTGCCAAAGAAGTGGAATCGACGGATGTCATTCAATGGCGGTTCGAAGAAGATGCAGTGGCTTTCTTCGAATGAGGCAGATTGGGAGCGGAGACATCCTGTCACGCTCCTTTTCTATCTCTTCTGTCACCTTTACATATTAATGAATGTCGAAGACGTCACTTTTTTTGTGGTTGGACTCCTTTTGCTACTTATCATTGAACGTCGTTTCCCTTGGTCAATGCTATCCATACTGATTGCGTTTGGTCTGATTTCAATCATGCCCATCCTAATTGGTTGGGAAATTTCTTATGGATACATATGGCGTCAGCTTTTGAAATTGGCTGCCTTTTTACTCGGGATGTTATGGATTGCACGCATCATTCGTCTCGAACGGTTGCTCCCGCTCTTATCGAACTTTCCACGGTCGTCTTCACTCTTATACGGTGCATGGGCACTCATCCCGTCAATGGAGCAGGCGGTACGTCAGGCAGTCAGGAGTCACCCGAGAGCATACTGGCGAGAAGGTGTACAAATTGGAATTGAAAGCCAGCAAACTGAGCCGAAGTTTGCGGTTGACCCGATACGGCGCTTTCGTTTAGAGGATTTGTTGCAAATCGTCCTCATTGGGATGATCGGTCTGGCTTCAATCCATCTGTTTGTCGGACTTTGGCTGATTTATCCTTATCTCACGAAAGGAGGGATGCGTGATGCAATGGTTATCTACCGCTGACGGTTCGTTCGAGCATTACGTCGAACGTTACCACCCGTATGTGATTGAGATGACGCAATCGTTCTCGGGAAAGGTTGGGCACTTACTTTCGAGTGTCGACTCTTTTCGAGGGGCGGAACTCGCTACACTATTACAAATCGACGCGCTTTATCCGAAGCGGTTTGATGCATGTTCGAGTGGAGAACAACAGATTGTTCGAGTCGCCTACGCCCTGTTAAATCGACCGGACTCCATCGTCCTGATTGAACCATTTCGGCATCTAGACCAATTTCGAAGAGAGCATTTAGAGATGTTGCTCCGCCGTATTGCTGGAATCGGGGTACAAATCGGTTATACCGAGCGAGCGAAAGAACCTTCAGGAGAAGCAACGTTCACGTTCAACGAATCGAGAACGACACCTTCCATCGATGCGACCGACGTATCTTATCGGCATCCTCTGCAAGCGACTTATGCGATTGATCACGTGACGGTTCAGATGAATGAGCCTGGACTCACAGTTTGTGTCGGGACGAACGGGAGTGGGAAGTCAACTTTACTCGAACTATTAGCTAGAAGTAGACGTCCACTTCAGGGGCGAGTGAAAAAGGGAGAACGAGCAGTCTATCTTCCTGCCAATCCAGAAGTGGGTCCGTTCCCACAAGAAGGGAAGCGACGGGTCGCCCAACTTCAATCCGTCCTACACGATCCGTCGAGTGTCCTTTTACTCGATGAACCGACCGTGGATTTGACGAAGGGAGAGCGGGATGCGTTCTTTGATGCGCTTCAACAAAAAGCAAAGTCGGCCCGCGTCATCTGTGCAACACATGACATGGGCCTCATACAGGTTGCGACGGATGTGATTTATCTAGCGAGCGGTCAAGTCGTCTTTCAAGGCGATCGGAACCTTTTTCAAGATCGGAGCACCTTATGGTCACATACGTCTTCGCCATCCTGATCGCGATCGTCGTGTTGTACCGGTTCGAAAAATCTAGAATCCCGATTCAACCACTCGTTCAATTGTTAGCACTTGCGGTCATTGGGCGTTGGCTCTTTATGACGATACCGAATGTTCAACCGACGACGGCCATGATCATGTTGACGGCCTTACTGGTCAGTTTGAACGGGGCCGCCATCCTCGCGCTTTTTGTTCCGATTTTGTCAGGACTTTTGCTTGGGATTGGTCCCTTTGTATTTTATCAATTTTTAGGATGGCTCCTTGTCGTTGTGCTCGTCCGTTTATTTCGACCGATTCTATTGAAATCGACAATCCTTTTCTTACTGCTCGGTTTACTATCAGGTTTTTTATATGGGTGGACGACAAACTTGGCGTTCATTGAAGTGGTCGGGACGGATGTCGTGAAGTTGTTGTTACTCAGTTTTCCATTTGATCTGGCCCACGGTATTTCGAATGTCGTCTTCTTGATCATGATTCGTCCGCTATTTGAGCGCATATTCCTTCGTCAACTCGGGTAAATATACAATATTCCTATCATATTGAGTGAGGTGAACGACGGATGAGTGCTTATATTAACATCACTGAAGTCGGCATGTTTCTACTCGTAGGGTTGTTGTTTATCTTATTAAACCTTGTTCTTTTAGTGAAACGTTATACGAGGGCCCGTTTCGCCATGCTAAGCATTCTAGCAGCGAGTGTATGGCCAGCGCTGATGATTGTTCTATCAGTAGAACAGTTGAGCGTGATGGATCAATTGACCTCAGGTGAATGGTCACTAGATGCTGTGCTTGCGTGGGGAGTCGTCCTCTCGACAGCGCTCATGACGATGATTCCAGCAGGTGTCTTTTTACATCGGCTCGTAAGTGTCTCGCGATTACCTTCAGAATCTTAAAAGGAGCCTCCTTTTTTCATGTCGTTGATTCAGTGGCTGACACGTCTGCTGGTTTTTGGACACGACGCAATACTTCGAGACTGAGAGCACGTGGCATCAACTTAGCCACCCCTACTAGGAGTTGATTCGAGAGACCAGGCACAACCACGCGCTTATTATTCATGACACCTTTATAACCGAAGAAGGCGACGAGGTGAGATGGCATTTTTGAGAAGGACAATTCACTACCTGCGCGATTAAAGAAATTCGTATCTGTCGGGCCAGGACAGAGGACACTGACGTGAACACCGCTCCCTTTCACTTCGGCATGCAACGCCTCGGTAAGTGAGAGGACATAAGCCTTCGTTGCGTAGTAAACGGCCATATACGGACCGGGTTGGAACGCAGCGACGGAAGCGACGTTTAGCACATAGCCGTGATTTCGTTCGAGCATACCTGGAAGATAGGCTTTCGTCAGTTCCGTCAATGTGTTAACGTTCAATCGGACTTCGTCCGCCTCCGTCTCGGCATCGAGGTCTGCGAACGCACCTGACGTTCCAAATCCAGCATTGTTAATCAAAAAATCGACGGTTAATCCCGCCTCTTCAATCATCGAGGTCAATTGATTGGCAGCGTCATGTTTTGCCAAATCAAGCGCGAAGACGTGTACATTGATTCGATATCTCGTTTCAAGGACTTTCTTCAGTTCGTGTAAGCGAGGTTCGTTTCGGGATACGAGAATACAGTCGTACCCGTCTCGTGCGGCGAGTACGGCCAAGTCTAAACCGATGCCCATCGAGGCCCCAGTAATTAAAGCTGTTTTAGACAACGTGATCCACTCCTTTAATGAAAAGTCATACATTGTTACTGAATTCTTCACGAGTTGTTAAAATCCTGCCCCGTTTGCACATTCAATCCTATGCTAAAGTATAGCAAGAATATGTGATTAGACTCACAAAGTAGGGAGAAGAACAATGATGATGATTCAGCTCGTCACCACGGCGCAAAGTGTCGAACAAGCAGAAGCGTTAATTAAAGCGGGAACGGACCGACTATATATCGGGAATTCTAGATTCGGTTTGCGACAAAAAGGAAACTGGACAATCGAAGCTGTGAGAGAAGTCACACAGCTTGCCCATCGATACGGAAAAGAAGTGACGGTGGCCGTCAACAATTTGATGCATAACGACCACATTCAAGAATTGCCGGATTATTTACAAATGTTAAAAGCGATTGGCGTCGACGATGTGACAGCTGGGGATCCCGGGGCCATCCGTTTGATCCGTCAAGCGAAAATCCCATATTGGTACGATGCCCAAACGCTCGTCACGTCCGCTAAACAGATTCAGTTCTGGGGAAAACGTGAGGCCGTCGGAGCCGTCGTTGCGCGAGAAGTCACTCTCGAGGAATTGGTGTTGATTCAGCAACAAATCGGTCTCCCCGTTGAAGTACAAGTGTACGGTCCGACGTGTATCCATCATTCGAAGCGACCGCTCGTGACGAACTATTTCAATGAGCTTGGACGCCCTTCTGAAGAGGCGAAACAACGTGAGTTTTATATGAGTGAGCCAGCAGATGCGGCGAGTCGTTATCCTATCTACGAGGACGAGAATGGCACGCATATTTTCTCAGAAGATTTGACGCTTATGGGTCAGCTACCGACGTTAGTCAAAAACGGCCTTCACACATGGAAACTTGATGGCTGGCACGCGGGAGAACAGTTTGTTGAAATCGTTCAGTTGTTTACCGTCGCGCGGGCGAATCTATTGAATGGTCAATTCGACCGAATCGAGATGGAACACCGCCTCAGAGAGTTACAACCGGAAGCGTTTCGACTCGGAACGGGATTATTGTTACGCAAACCAGAAGAGATCAAGTGAGGGATGAAGATGAAACAACGTCCAGAATTATTAGCGCCAGCAGGAAACTTAGAAAAATTGAAGATGGCGATTCATTATGGTGCCGATGCGGTCTATATCGGCGGTCAGCAATTTGGGTTACGTTCACGTGCCGGCAACTTCAGTTATGACGAGATGCGTGAAGGTGTGGCTTTCGCACATGCTCGCGGGGCGAAAGTATATGTCGCTGCAAACATGGTGACGCATGAAGGGGATATCGAAGGAGCTGGTGACTTCTTCCGAACGCTCCGTGATATCGGGATTGACGCGGTGATCGTCTCTGATCCTGCCATGATTGAGACGTGTCTCACTGAAGCGGTGGGCTTACCGGTTCACCTGTCGACACAAGCTTCCGCGACGAACTACGAGACGCTTCGTTTTTGGAAAGAAGAAGGACTCGAGCGGGTTGTTTTGGCCCGTGAAGTCTCGATGGATGAGATTGTGCAGATGAAAGAAGAAGTCGATGTTGAAATTGAGACGTTTGTCCATGGGGCGATGTGTATCTCTTACTCAGGGCGTTGTACATTGTCGAATCATATGACATTGCGGGATGCCAATCGAGGTGGCTGTGCCCAGTCGTGCCGTTGGAAATATGGCTTCTTTGAAGAGGGCGATCTCTTGACGGAAGAGATGGAGGCACGTGATGAGGAGCCGTTCTCGATGAGTTCGGTCGATTTATCGATGGTCCGACATATTCCAGACTTGGTGGACGCTGGAGTCGACAGTTTGAAAGTCGAAGGACGAATGAAATCGATTCATTACGTCGCGACCGTGTGTAACGTGTATCGTCAAGTGATTGACGCATACTGTGAAGATCCTGAGAACTTTGTCTTCGACCCGGCTTGGGAAGAAGAGATTTGGAAAGCGGCACAGCGAGAACTCGCGAGTGGTTTCTATTACGGGATTCCGACCGAGAAAGAACAATTGTTTGGGAAACCGCGTTCGATTCCTCAGTATGCTTTTGCCGCACGTGTCATCGCATACGACCCGTCGAGCGGGATGGCGACACTCGAACAGCGAAATCACTTCTCAACCGGTGAAGAAGTTGAATTTTTCGGACCTGGATTCGTTCGTTTCTCCCAAGTCATCGAGACGATTGAGGATGTGGACGGTCAGCCGATTGAATCCGCCAACCAAGCGATGATGACCATTCGAGTTAAAGTGGAAAAACCCGTCGCGACCGATTACATCATGCGCAAGCGAAAAGGGGTCCCAGCACGTGTCCTCGCTTGACACATCCACCGAGCCAACATAGTCGCCCGGACTGTCTAATCCTGCTACCCTAAGAGATAGAGACGGAGGGATGGAAGGATGAACCAAAATACGGAGCAATTGCGGACAGAGCCCATCGGCCGACTCCTGTTTAAGTTATCGCTACCCGCGATGATCGGGATGCTCGTGACGGCGCTCTACAATATCATTGATACGATTTTTGTCGCTCGTGGCATTGGCGCTTCGGCCGTCGCGGCCATCGGGATTGCGTTTCCCATACAAATGATCTTAATGGCCGTGTCGAGTGCTGTTGGTCTCGGTGGCGCCTCCATCAGTTCTAGAAAGTTAGGAAGAGGAGACGATGCCGGTGCGGCTGTCACATTTTTGAACGTGCTCGTCCTCGTCGGATTGTTTGCTGCACTCGCGGTTAGTTCCGCCTTCTTTATGTTGGATGAGATTTTAATGGTCTTCGGGGCGACGTCCGAGATTATGGAGCTCAGTCGACAGTACTTATCGGTTGTCTTGATCAGTTCACCATTCTTTATGTTCACGCTTGCTTCGAGTGCGATGGTTCGTGCCGAAGGTCAGGCACCTTATCAAATGAAGGTCATGTTAACGACCGTCCTCGTCAATCTCGTGACGACGCCACTTTTCATCTTCACGTTCGATTGGGGGATGTACGGTGCAGCGACTTCGACGGCACTCGCCCAAGTAATCGGTTCCATATTGATGCTTCGATTCTTCTTCGCCCGAAAACCAAAAACGGAACTGCGCTTCAAATGGCGACAGTTCCGGATACGATTCGATGAGATGAAAGAAATTATGGCAATCGGTTCATCTTCATTCATCATGATGGTGTCCCAATCGATTTTGTTCGTTGGCGTCAACGTGATGCTCGGAACGTACGGTGGGACAGAGGAATTGGCGATTTTCGCCATCATCAATAAATTCATGGCGCTCGTCGGCATGCCGATCATGGGAATCGTACAAGGAATGCAACCGATTGTCGGATATAACTATGGTGCCGAGCGGTATGATCGTATGCGTGAGACCATATGGACGGCAATGCGGGCAGGGATTGCAATCGCTGTGATCATTTGGCTCATCTTGCAGGTATTCCCGAATACGCTGATGGGATGGTTCTCGACGGACGAGGCATTGATTGCGGGAGGCGTGACGGCGATTCACATTTTGTTCGCGGTCTCATTTTTACCGAGTGTTCAAATGCTCGTCAACGGAATTTACCAGTCGCTCGGGAAAGCACGAGTCGCCATGTTCTTGTCCCTTTCACGTCAGACGCTCTATACGATTCCGCTCGTCTTTATACTCCCGTCGTTCCTCGGAGTGTTCGGGGTCTGGTTGGCGTTTCCGATTGCCGATGCGATGACGTTTTTGACGGCAGTCGCCTTGGCATTCTGGGACCGTAAATTATTGTTCCGTCCTTCAGAAGAGGATAAAGAAGCGCATGATGTAAATCCGAAAGCGACAAACTTATAATCA
>NZ_JAPEHX010000044.1:0-27384 GCF_028823655.1 Exiguobacterium sp. B2(2022)
TCGTTTAGTGATCATCTCTTGTTTCAATTGCTCGTTGCGTTTTTTGAAAGCGCGTCGTTTGAGCACTTCTTCTAGTCCTCGACTGATGGCCCACAATGCGACCAAAAGCAGACCGAGCATCGATAAACGAAACGGGCTTTGGATAAATTCTTCCCATTGATCCCCGATGACCGAGAAAATGACGACGACGAGTAGTTTCCCGAATCCCGCCGCCAAAATGAACGTACGGAGCGGCATCTGAATGAGTGCCAGCAAATAGGTGATCAAACTGACTGGGATGAACGGGAGCGAATACAAGAACCCGAGTGAGATTGGACTCATATGGTTGATTCGTTCTAACCAATAGACCGCCGCTTTATGTTTCTCGAGCCAGCGCGTCATCGGTTTACGAAACACATATCGGACCGCCGCGAAGACGACAATCGTTCCGAGTAAGTTCCCGATCCATGATAAAAGGACCCCTAACAAAAAACCATATGTTGCCGCATTCGCTGAAATGATTAAAACGAGTGGCAAAAACGGAAAGATCGCTTCTAAAAACGGAGCGCCGAGTCCGGCCCAAGGACCGCCAGGCAAACTTTGAAGCCATTCGATTAGTTGGATGATGTACTGTTGGAGAGAAGTGAGCATAGTCGTTCCACCTTCAACTTTCGTTACTACTACTCTAATACCCGAATTCGATTTTCAAGACGCATCTCCCTGCATTCGTCAAAAAAAATTAAAAACCATTTGCGAAAATTCGTCGTGATATTTATCATATAATAATGGACTTGTGGTTGCAGGCAAGTCTATTCGTCGAACGACACAACCCAACGTTCGTTTTCCTGCAAAAAACTGAACACAGGGGAGCAACACAACATGGAAACAAAACCAATGCGGGTCTTGCTGTACTATAAGTACGTCAACATCGAAGACCCAGAAACACTCACGCAAGAACATTTGAAGTATTGTAAAGACCTCGGCATCAAAGGACGCATCTTGATTTCCTCCGAAGGAATCAACGGGACGTGCTCTGGTACTTGGGAACAAACTGAGCAATACATGAACGACTTGAAGGCAAACCCACTCTTCAGCGATATCGAGTTCAAAATCGATGAAGTCGAAGAGCATGCGTTCAAGAAAATTTTTGTCCGTCACAAGAAAGAGCTCGTGACGTGGCGCTTTGATGGTGAGTTTGATGTACCGAAACAACACGGTGCATACCTCGAACCAGCAGAATGGAAAGAGATGATGAATCGTGATGATGTTGTCATCCTCGACGTTCGTAACAACTACGAGTACGAACTTGGTCACTTTAAAAACGCGATCAAAATCGATGTAGAGGCTTCACGTTACATGCCAGAATGGCTCGAAGAGAACAAGGACCTCTACGAAGGGAAGACACTTCTCACGTACTGTACTGGTGGCGTCCGTTGCGAGAAATTTACAGCATATATGCGTGACCAAGGTCACGACAACATCTTCCACTTAAAAGGTGGCGTCGCAATGTATGGAAAAGACGAAGCGACGAAAGGTGAAAACTGGGATGGTGAGCTTTACGTCTTTGACGAGCGCATCAACGTCCCTGTTAACTCTGTGAACCCGACTGTTGTTTCACACTGCATGCACTGTGGAACCGAGACGGTTCGTTACGTTAATTGTGCAAACCCGGAGTGCAATGTGCAACATTTCTGTTGTGAAGAGTGTGAACCGAAACAAATGCGTTCATGCTCGAAAGAGTGTCAAGAACACCCACGCAACCGTTATATCATCGACAACATTGCAGAGAAACTTCAGGAAACTGAAGGAGTAGTCGGGTAACAAAAATCGACCAAAAGGTGTCATGGACAAGCTGTCCGTGACACTTTTTTTGACGAAATCTTAACGTCTAGTCTGCCCCGCTTTCGGGTATAGTGAAGTTACTATGTCAGACAGGAAGTGAATAGATGCATGTTTAACGAACCTTTACTCGCTGCGATTCTTGCTTGGTTTATCGCCCAAGCAGCCAAGCTCGTAACCGAACTCATTAAAACAAGGGATTTTGAAATTGAAATCATGTTCGCTTCAGGCGGCATGCCGAGCTCACACTCTTCTACGGTCGTCGCGCTCGCTACGGCAATCGGACGGATGGAAGGCATCGACTCGAGTATGTTTGCCCTCGCTGTCGTCTTCGCCACCATCGTCATGTACGATGCAACCGGCGTCCGTCAAGCAGTCGGTTTTCAGGCCCGACTATTGAACGATTATTTCAAAGGGATTAAACACGAGACTCCACTATTAAATGAACTTGTCGGGCACACGCCGTTCCAAGTCATCGTCGGGGCGTTACTCGGTCTCGTTGTCGGATTGTTTTTCCCGATGTAATCCACTAAAGGTATGTCATTTCTCACACTCTCGATTCTTTTTGTGAAGTTTCACAAAGAAGAAGTTATACTCAGAGAGAGGAGGAATCGACATGCCTTTTTTGCAGAAATCTTATGAGTCTCTCGATACACTCGCCGAAGCAATCGGTCAAGCGATTCGAGCACCCATCACGATTGAAAATCGCCACCACCAGTTGCTGGCGTATAGCACCCATCCTGATTCGACCGACCCGGCCAGAATTGCCACGATCATTGGTCGTCGTGTCCCAGAAGCCGTTATTGAAGATTTGTGGGAAAGTGGAATTTTACGAGAAGTCATTGACCAAGATGAGCCTGTCGTCATTCCAGCACGGCTCGCTGTCGGGCTCGGCGAGCGTGCCGCCATCGTGATCAAACAACATGACGAAGTACTCGGCTATATTTGGAGTTTGGCTCGAACGAACCCGTTCACCACTCAAGAATTAGCCATCTTGCAGGAAGGAGCGACCATTGCCAAGAAGTTGCTCATGACAATCGCGATGCACGAACGACGCATTAGCGCGGAACTTGAACGCTTTTTACTAGATGTGCTCGCTTCCCCGACACTCTCCGATCCCAATCGCGAACGACTGAACGAACTCGCCCCCATTGCGGTCGCCAGTCGATTGACGATCATTGAATGCGCTCAACCGATCACCCCGCAACTTGCTGAACGTCTGCATTATGTGCTCGCGACCCAAGAGGCGATTGAAGTGGTCTTGCATGCCATCGATGGACAGCAGTTACTCGTCTGGCATTACATGAAATCCGAACTTTCCGATGAAGAAGTGGAATTGCTCGCTTGGGCGGAACGATTCGAACAGTTGCTTCAAGACAAATTCAACGAATCCGAACCACGAATCGGAATCAGTCGACGCTTTTTCGAGAGTGACATGCTGTACGCCGCAGCGGAAGAGGCACGTCGTGTCACAACACTTCGTCGTAAGTTCCCTCTTGAGCTCGCGACTTCTCGCGCCTTCGAACAGATCGGGATTTATCAACTCGTCCCTGAACTGGCACGTCGCATCGGACTTCGACTGGAAACCCATCCGACCGTCGAACGGTTGCAACACTATGACTCGTCCCATCAGACCGAACTCGTGAAAACGCTCGAATGGTATTTTTATTTCGATGGGAACGTCAAGCGGGTCGCTGCTCACCTTCATATCCATCCAAATACCGTCTTATATCGGATTCGTCGCATCGAAGAGTTGACGAATATCACGCAAGTTTCCTTACCTGAACGGTCCATGATTTATTTGGCGATTAAAGCCGGTCAATATCGATTAGAAGACTAGACGTTTACTTTGTGTTTTTTCACAAAGTGAGCGTCTTCATTTTTAGAATCCATGATAAAGACAGCCTTTTCGAATGGGTCTATACTAGGGGTGTGAACAATTTGTGTCAACGGAATGAAAGGGGAATGTTCCATGAAAATCGGGGTATTAAAAGAGATTAAAAACAATGAAAATCGGGTGGCTTTGACACCGATGGGTGCATTTATGTTAACGGAACTCGGACATGACGTCTTCGTCGAGACAAATGCCGGTCTCGGCAGTGGTTTCACGAATATGGAATATATCGATGCCGGTGCAACAATCGTCGAAACGGCGAAAGAAGTATGGGAAGGCGTCGAACTTGCGCTCAAAGTCAAAGAGCCGCAGCCGTCTGAATATCAATACTTCCGTCCTGATTTGACGCTCTTCACGTATCTACACTTAGCGGCAGAACCAGAATTAACGAAAGCACTCGTCGATTCAGGGATTACTGCTATCGCATATGAGACGGTCGAAGTCGACCGGACGTTACCGCTTCTCACACCGATGAGTGAAGTCGCAGGTCGGATGGCCGCTCAAATCGGGGCACAAATTCTCGAAAAACCACACGGTGGAAAAGGAATCCTCATGTCAGGTCTTCCGGGCGTACCTCGTGCGAACGTCACGGTCATCGGTGGTGGCGTCGTCGGAACGAATGCAGCGCGTATCGCCATCGGTCTCGGGGCGAGCGTTACTTTGATGGATATCAGCCCAGCTCGTCTTCGTCAAATCGACGACTTGTTTGGAAACACAATCAACACATTAATCTCGAACAAATACAATATCGCCAAACAAGTAGCTGAGAGTGATCTCGTCATCGGTGCTGTTTTGATTCCTGGAGCAAAAGCACCGAAACTTGTCACAGAAGAAATGGTACAACGCATGTCACCGGGATCGGTGATTGTCGATGTTGCCATTGACCAAGGTGGAATTTGTGAAACGATTGATCATATCACAACGCATGATGCGCCAACGTATGAACGTTACGGTGTACAACATTACGCCGTCGCTAACATGCCAGGTGCCGTGCCACGCACATCGACAATGGGGCTTACGAACGCAACGATGCCATACATTATCGAATGTGCACAAAAAGGCGTATTCCCAGCACTCCTCGGAAACGATGCCCTTCTCAAAGGCTTAAACGTCATCAACGGGACGGTCACATACGAAGCGGTCGCTCGTGATTTAGAGTATCCGTTCGTCCCTGCCTATGAGGCAGTTGCAAAACAAACACAAGCGTAATCGAAAGACGACGAGATGCCCGTTCTCGTCGTCTTTTTCGTACAAAAAAGAAGGGACTGAACATAATCGCTCAGTCCCTTCTTCTCATTATGCGTTTTCGACAGCGATATCTTCCCCGATGATTTTCACTTCCGGTTCTAATTCCACTTCGAACTTCTCTTTAACGGTCGCTTGCACGTGACGGATCAACGAAATATATTCCGTCGCAGTCGCCTCCGCAATGTTGACGATGAATCCAGCGTGCTTGAGTGATACTTCCGCTCCTCCGATTCGCTTGCCCTGAAGACCAGAGTCTTGAATCAACTTGCCGGCAAAGTAGCCTGGCGGACGTTTGAAGACACTTCCGCACGAAGGATATTCGAGCGGTTGCTTCGACTCACGTTTATACGTCAAATCGTCCATGACTTCTTTGATCAATTCGTAGTTTTTCGGTTCGAGCTCGAACGTCGCTTCTAACACGATGAACCCTTCTTTTGATACACGGCTCGTGCGGTAATCGAGTTCTAATTCATCTTTTGACAAATGAAGCACTTGTCCGTCCGACGTCAATACTGTCGCAGAGGTGATGACGTCTTTCGTTTCTCCCCCATATGCACCCGCGTTCATGTAGACAGCGCCACCGACCGTTCCAGGGATCCCACAAGCGAACTCAAGACCGGATAAGCCTTCCGCAAGTGCTTGCCGTGAGACATCGATAATCGCTGCCCCAGCCTGTGCCACGATTTGGTTCCCTTCGCGACGAATCGTATTCAGTTCATTCAAGTTTAAAACGACTCCGCGAATTCCCCCGTCGCGGACAATCAAGTTTGAACCGAACCCGAGGATCATGAACGGCATTGCTTCCTGATGGGCTAGTTCTAAGACGGCTTGGACTTCTTCGTACGTGTGTGGGGCTACGAAGTAATCTGCTTTCCCGCCTAGTTTTGTATACGTGTGCGCCGACAGCGGCTCGTCTTGGAGGACGCGCTCGGCCGGAATAATACTCTGGAGTTGCTGTAAAAAGCTCATGCGTTCACTCAATCCTTTACGTTCTATTTAAGTGTCTCGATCACATCTTCTTCGTACCGAGCACGTCACTGAATGGTTTCAGTACGAAACACAGTATACAAATGATTGTCGGACGTGACAAGCAACGTTTTTCTTACAATGTCATGATTAGTTTATAACAATAGCGATGTCGCTACAGCCACTACAATCGGAATTGTAAAGTTATCCCAATCTCGGTATGAAATCGCTTCAGTTAGTGTGGCGATGATGGAAATGATAAATCCATATGTTACCACTTGCCACATGACGACATCATTCCACAAAAACAATAAAAATAAGACCGCATACGAGCTTAAGAACATGGCGACGCTCCCTTGGAAGGAACGCTTTTGACCGTACAAATCATAGATGACTGTCCCATACTTCCGTCCAATCAATGCAGCCATCCCATCCCCCCAGGCGAGGACGAGTGATCCCGCTAAAAATGCAATCGGTTCCGACTCAAAGAAGAAGTATAAAATGATGAGTAAGGCGATTGGATAATAGACCGTTCCGAAAGACTTCCGTTCCGTCTGATGTACCGGTGATGGACTTTTATATAACAAGACCGCGTTCGCGAACGTGAAGAAGATGAGCGGAACTGCCGCGACGTACCAGGAATCCATTAACCAGACCGCTAGTAGCGACCAATGTCCGACTGCGATATGTACACTTTTTCGAATCGTTTCGTCTGTCCACCCAAGACGCTTTCCAACTTGTTCGAGACCGACGAGAAATACAAGGACAATCACGATGGAAAGAATCGAACTAATCCATTCATTCATTGCTTGACCACCTCTATGTATAGGATGTGTATAATACCGTCATTATACCTTAATCAGTGCCCATCCTAGCTTACTTTTCAAACATTTGGTAGAATGAGGTCAAATGACTGTATAGCCAACGTACGATGTTGGTGATAGAAAGGGTGGCCGTATGCGCGACGCAACTTCAATTCAAACTTTGGCAGATTGCCTTCACTTCATGCAGGTCGGAGAAATCGAGCGAGCCATCGCCCTCTTCCCTGAAGACGTGCGTGAACATTTTCCAAAAGAGCTTCGAAAAATCCACTTGTTTCATATTGAAAAGAACGGTCTGTCGATCAATCAAATCGTCGCCCTTGCGAACGCATTGACCGGAGAACATCTCTCGGCGACGACGATTCAAAACTGGACGAAGCGTGAAGTCCGTAAAATCATCGGAGTCCCACGAATCGGTAAAAAGTATTCCTTGCATCAAGCAGCCATCATCTACCTTCTTGATGACTTGAAACATCTTTTCTCACTTGAAGAGACAAGTTCCTTATTGGCACTTATCTTCAACAACCCTGACCGGGACGAAGACGACTTCATCAAACCGATTGATTTTTATCGATTATACGCAGAGTATGCGAAGTCAACGAGCCCAATCGACCTGCTCGATACGCGTGCCAAACGTTCTCTCGAAAAAACGAAATACACACATCCGAATATCATTCATGTCCTAAAGCTCTGTTTGTACGCACACCGTGTGACCACACTCGAGCTCGAGGCCAAGCAGTATTTGAACCGTTTCATTTGATGGAACGGTTTTTTTTGCATCAAAAAACACCGGTCAAGGACCGGTGCTCGTCATCGTTATGAGACAGATGCTGCGAGCGGCATCCGCGATTTAACCGTTAACGTTTTTAAGACAGAAAGGAGTTCGAACATCGATAGCTGATCTGCTTCTTTCGTTAAGCAGAACGTGTCGTCCTCTTGTTTCCGTAGCTCTGCGACAAGTTTACCTGCTTTGTCACGGACGCTGAACTTATGACGTTCCACATCGTATTGAATCGTGAAGAGTCCGCGTTCATAGACGTTGTACTCACACTTTTTCCCGAATAACGAGAACTTGTCTTTCAATTGACCAATCGCCTGTCCGTCATGGTTCATCACGACCCATTTTTGGCAGTTCGGGATATACTTCCCGTGAGCGATCTGTCGTCCAGACAAATTGTGCACTTGGACACTGCCTTCCGCGTCGCGGTGAACAGATCCGATCGCATCATTTGTCTCATCATAAATGGTCGCCTCGCCTTGCGTAAAGACGCAACCTTTTACATAAATTAATTTGCGCACCGCTTTTTCCTCCTAGCACGTTCCAACCGTGATTGTTTGTATGTGTACGGTCGGGCATTTCTTGAAACCCCAATCGTTTCTCTGTGTAGTTTTTATCTCGTTTCAACTACTACATATTTCATATGACGAAGATGATTATTGCATCGATTAAAGAAAAAGACAAGCCCTTTTTTTCGACATCATTTTGGATTCTGTCGAACTTGTGAACAAGCCTATTCTTATCGCTTATATCCCGCTTCTTTTAAGAGTTCTTCAAGCTCCATTCTTGCAATCAGACGAACTTGATTTGGCGCCGCCAATTCATACGCACTGTCCGTAAATGTCGAGTTCGTCACGACCCATCCTTCATGTGCCTGATAATACGGAACGGCAGCCGCAATTTGTTGAACCGCTTCAAGACCGACTACTTTTTCATACCGTTTCGCTTGTACCGCAATCGACCATCCATCGGGTGTCTCGAGTAACAAGTCTGCCCCAAAGTCACGCGAGGCTGGTGTCACGGTGACCGTGTATCCGAGCGCAGTGAACACATCCTCTAAGAACAGTTCGAATTCTCGGCCATCCATTCGATCGATTCGGTCGATTGTCGACAGTCGGGCTCTCCAGACGAACCATACGATTCCTAACACGAGTAGTAAGATACTGCTCCAAAGTGGTGCTCCGAACCACCATAGACCAATAGCACCGACCATACTAATAAGTAATCCAATCATCCCCATCTTTCCTTTCCACGTCCTCTCTCCCACTTTACCGTTTCGAGGGCAGGAAATGAAAGGGGGATCTGTCGAATGTTATAGAAGATATGCTCGTCTGACACCACGAAGGAGGGATGATCGTTCATGGAGAATCGCACCAATCTCCACAGTGAGTTATTACATGCATTACCTTACGGGGTTGCTTTAATAGAAAAAGACGGAACAATCGTTCAGGCAAACCGGCCGTTCCTAGAAAAGTTTCCAGAGAATCTCCAGACTCGTACGAACCTCTTTCATATGGTCAACCAGTCTCCGATTACGATGGAATTATCTCGCCGAATGGAGCAAGGACTGTCTTGGATGTATGAACTACCGACGATGCGTGTGCATGCCATCCCTTGGGAAAAACACTACATTCTCTCCATCGAACCACTCCCTCTCGATACACGCGTGACGATTCAACACAATGCGTTTGAAGCGATGATGCACTCCGAGCTCGACATGGCGATGATCATGACGGATGCCAATATGTTGATCACTCGATTTAACCAGGGAGCGACGGAACTGTTCGGCTACGCTCCTCATGAAGTGTTATATGAGATGACCCCGTTCGCTTTGTTCGAATCAAGGGAGCTGAGCGAAAAGCGTTCTGCCTATCAAGATGAAACGGAACGGTTGCTTTCGTTCGAACAAATGTTACGCCTCGCACTCGACAAAGGAGACCGCGAGTGGAAATTTCAATGTAAAGACCGGACACATTTTATCGGAAAACTCTTTATGCACCCGGTCTATGAACAAGAGCAACTCATCGGATTCTTTTTCTTCGTATTTGATGTGAGTCCTGAGATTGAACTAAAACGAGAACTCCGTTATAAGGAACAACGCTATCGAATGTTTGCCGAATCTGTCATCGAGGCTGTCCTATTCCACGAAGACGGGATGATTCTTGATGCGAACAAAGCGGCGGAATCCATCTTCAAAATTCCAGCTGAACAAATGGTCGGTCGGCAAACGGTTGAATTTATTGCCGAAGGATATCGGGCAGATGTGTTGCGACGAATCCGCAACCATATCCAAACACCATATGAAGTGATTGGACGACGAGCGGACGGCACGTTTCTAGAGATGGAGGTTTACCCGAAAGAAGTGACGTATCTAGGTCAAACGTTACGAGTCGCCGTCATGCGTGACATTAGCGACCGTAAAAAAATAGAACGCATGCTTGAACGAGAGAAAAATGCGATTGCCCGCCAACGAGACATCATTCAATCGATTTTACAGGCGTCAAACGAAGCATTCGTCTTGACCGAGTCGAACGGGAGCGTCTTGTTCATGAACGTCCATGCGCGACGCCTCATGGACTTACCCGGGATCGCCCCGAATAAAATACAAGAGCGGATCCCCCTCCTCTCCACGTTTCGTCCACGTGACCGAAGCGAGATGCTACGTAAGATGGATCAACTGTTAGACGGAACGGCTCGGGAAGTGTCCATGCGTTTCTCCATCCCACAACCGAACGACCGAGATGAGGAATATTACGAGATGTATGGCACGACGATGGATACGAAACGACAAATCGGAATGGACAGCGGTTTCTTATTCGTATTCCGTAACCGAACGGAAGAAGAGCGGATGGACCAGATTAAAAACGAACTGGTGAGCACGGTCTCGCATGAACTGCGGACACCTCTTTCTTCATTATCTGGCTACATCGAGTTGATGCTCGCTCGCGATTTGACGCCTGACAAGCGAGAACGTTTCTTGAAGACGATGTCACGAGAAGCGTCACGGTTAACGGCGTTACTCAATGACTTCTTAGACATTCAACGCATGGAGGGTGGTCATCAGGAATACAAGCAAGATCAGTTCTCATTGAATGAACTCGTCTTAGAGGTGGTTGAACGCTTCCGTGAAACGAATGACCATGCCATTCATTTTGATAACGCTGATGAAGATCTACGCTTGATTGCTGACCGGGACCGCATTGAACAAGTACTCGTAAACTTAATTTCGAATGCCATCAAGTATTCGCCGAACGAACAAGAAATTGAAGTACGGGTCCGGCACGACCACAATCAGGCCCACGTCTCTATTCGTGACTTCGGAATCGGTATTCCTGAACACGCCTTCGAGAAACTTTTTACAAAGTTTTATCGGGTCGATAACTCCGATACACGTAAAATTGGTGGGACAGGTCTTGGCTTGTCCATCTGTAAAGAAATCATCGAATCCCATGGCGGCAGCATCGAAGTGGAATCGACTGTCGGAAAAGGATCGACGTTTACATTCACACTAGACTTAGCGGAGGAACTATCATGAACGATTATGCCTTTACCGGATTCCCTGGATTTTTAGCTGGAAAGTTAATCGAACATCTTGCGTCGTTGCCTCATCAAATCGGAACTATCTATGCGCTTCACCTCCCTAACCAACAGCGTGAAGCGGAAGAACTACGAGACACGTTGCTATCTACGACATCCCTCGAGCCTCGCCAGCTCGTCTTAGTGGAGGCGGACATCACGTTACCGGAAGTGATTCTCGATCCGATTATGCGCTCTGTCATCGAGCGTGACGTGCATTACGTCTTTCATCTAGCTGCGGCCTATGATTTGAGCATTCCGTATGACACGGGGTATCGAATCAATATCCTCGGTACGAAACACGTCACGGCGTTCGCCAAACGGTCGAAACAGTTAAAGCGGTACGTCTATTTCAGTACGGCCTATATTGCCGGTCGCAGGCAAGGGACCGTCTATGAGAACGAACTCTGGCATCGGGCTCGATTTAAAAATCATTATGAAGCGACTAAATATGAAGCGGAAGCACTCGTCTCCCGCGAGATGGGAGCGATGCCAATCACTATCATTCGTCCTGGTATTGTGATTGGACATAGTCGAACAGGTGAAACGAAGAAGTTTGACGGTGTCTATTTTGTATTGAAATTGATGGCGCAACTTCAACAGATGCGACCGCTCCCTTATATCGGGCGTGCGAACGTCGAAGTGAATTTAGTTCCTTATGATTATGTCGTGGAAGCGACCGCCTTCCTAGCACACTCGCCAGTCGGGTCGAAACGGACGTTTCATTTGACGGATCCTTTCCCGCATGGTGCGCGTGAAGTGTATCGCATGCTACATGAGACGATGTTCCACCGTCCTCCTCGCGGCACGGTTCCCCATGCTGTTGCAGATGTCGCATTCACGACTTGGAAAAACGCCGCACAACTGGATGTTCCGCACGAACTGCTAGACTATTTCAAACATCCTGTCCATTTCGATACGACGCAAACGATTCGTGCGCTCGATGGGACTGGAATCGTCTGTCCGGATCTTCAAGATTACCTACCGGAGGTCGTCCAATATTTCATGACACACGAAAAGCCCTGAATGCGTTCAGGGCTTTTTGGATTAACCAATCAAAATCTTCTCTTTCGGATAGCGAATCTTCCGGTCGGCTTGTCGTGCGACCGTAAAGAGAATCGTCAACGATCCGACACGTCCAAGGAGCATCATGAACATGATGAACCCTTTGCCGGCAGCATTCAAATCAGCAGTAATCCCTAATGATAACCCGACCGTCCCGAACGCCGACACCGTCTCAAACAGAATGGCGCTCGCTGGAATGTGACCGTTTGTCAAAATGACGAGTGTCGTAATGATCAGGATGAAGAAGAAGCTCGAGATGGCGACAACGTATGCCTTTTTGATTTGAAACGCATCAATCGTCCGCTCCATGATCACCGTTTCTTTCTTACCCGCAATGAACGCCCACATGTCCGCGAAGATGACCGCTAGCGTCGTCACTTTAATCCCTGACCCCGTCGAAGCTGCACCGGCCCCGATATACATCAAAATTAAAATCAAGCCGATTGATGCTGGCGCCATCGTCGAAATATCAATCGTATTGAAACCGGCCGTACGTGTCGTCACGGCTTGGAAGAAGGTCACGTGTAGCGCCTCACCGATGGACCGCCCATAGAGAGAACCTTCGTTTGATACCCACTCAAACATCATGAGCACGAACCATGCCACCCCATTGATGACCAATAGGGACAGAATCATAATTTTTGAATGGAGGGCGAGACGCTTCCATCCTCGCACTTCTGTCGCATCGGCAATCGTCGTGAACCCGAGACCCCCAATCATGATCATGAGGGCAATCGTCACGACAATCGCCGTGTTTTGTTCAAATGACATCAGACTGTCCGGGAACAACGCGAAGCCTGCATTGTTAAAGGCAGAGACCGCATGGAAAAAGCCATAGTAGAGAGCTGCACCGAAAGAATAGTTTTCTGTGCTATACAGTTCGAACGTCAAAAACAGCATCCCGATAAATTGAACGATGACCGTCGTGAAGACGATATTTCGTACGAGACGAACCGTTCCACCGGGTCCGGCTAAGTTTAGCGATTCTTGCAAGAGAATCCGTTGTTTCAATCCAATTTTCTTCCCTAATACACTCAGGAGCATCAACGCGATTGTCATGAACCCGAGACCCCCGATTTGAATGAGGGCGACAATCACCAATTCTCCGAACAAGTTGAACGACGAACCGATGTCGACTGTCGACAGTCCGGTCACGGTACCCGCGGAAGTTGCGATAAATAGACAATCAATCCAAGAGACTGGTTCTTCTTGAGCAAATGGCATATATAAAAGTGTTGCCCCGATAAAAATCGCAAGTAAAAATCCTCCCGCGATAAAGCGAGCAGGTTTTTCAAACACGACTCGATAAAGTACCTCGATTCGCTTCAAGCGCATCTCACGCGCTGACAGTCTATGTCGCATCACGACATCCCCTTCACTTCTGTTATTCTAAGCCTCATGTTACTCCTCGCCTTTCTAAATGCCAACAAGAAAATGTATCTCTAACGCTTTCCTCGATTTTTTGGTATTATGAGAGATAGACTTTAAGAATGTTGAGGAGGTTGAATGAAACCGTGGACCCTAGTACGGTAGATCATTCGATAGAGGATGTCTCGCGAAGGTTGGAGCGACAATCACAATGTATGCCCGCTCACCTTTATTTTCAGCTAGAAGAGTTACTCAATTGGTCACTTGAGCAAGAAGTCGTGAATCAATTGTACGCATTGTTAAAAAAATACGACGTATTAACCGATATAGAGCGTGAAGAACGAAACATCAGCATTCAAATGCTGATTGATGAAAACGGCGCTTAATCATCGGGAACGCATGTTGCGGGAGACGAGTAGCGTCTCTCGCTTTTTTTGTCCTGATTTATTTCGGAAAGGTGGAAAACAAAGACATGGATGTCGTCACGTTAGTCGGGCTCATACTCGGGTTCCTCACCCTCGTTGGTGGAATGCTATTAAAAGGAGCGGGTATCGCACCGCTGATCAACCCTGCCGCAATCGTTATCATTTTCGTCGGTACAGCTGCTGCGGTCAGTATCGCCGTATCGAAAGAACAGCTTCAAAATGTACCGAAGTTATTTAAAATCTTGTTTAAAAAACAAGAACTCCCAAGTAAATCTGGATTGCTTACACAATTCGTCGACTTATCGACGCAGGCTCGGAAAGAGGGACTATTATCCCTAGAAACAGCACTTGAACAAGTTGAAGAACCATTTTTACGCCAAGGCATGATGATGGTTATCGACGGTCAACCTTCTGAGTATATTGCGGAAGTCATGTCACGTGACATCGAAAACATGGAACAGCGTCATAAGGCGAACGCCGACATCTTCACCCAGGCCGGGACATATGCGCCGACGCTCGGGGTACTCGGAGCCGTTATCGGATTGATTGCCGCCCTGAAAGATTTGTCGGATATCGAAAAACTCGGACACGCCATTTCGGCGGCCTTCGTCGCGACACTATTCGGGATTTTCACCGGGTACGTACTTTGGTTCCCGTTTGCCAATAAATTAAAGCAGTATTCGAAGAGCGAAGTCGTCATCAAAGAAATGATGATTGAAGGGATTTTATCGATTCAAAGCGGTGAATCTCCAAAAACGTTAGAAGATAAGCTGTCTGTGTATTTGTCTCCAAAGGAGCGAGCTGACTATGAAACGCAAAAAGAAGCATGATCATGAAGAACACATTCCAGAAGGTTGGCTCATTCCTTACGCCGACTTATTGACACTCTTGCTCGCGCTCTTCATCGTATTGTTTGCATCGAGTAACATCGACCAGACGAAGCTAGAGAAAATGTCGCGCTCGTTCAACCAAGTATTCTCTGGAGGCGTCAGTGTCTTCCAAGCTTCGACCGCCTCAAACAGCGACATCAGTCGGACAGATAACACGAATACGACCGCCAACCCACGCACGTACGAGCTCGCTCAGCTCGATGAGTTGAAAGAAGATGTGAACCAATACATTAAGAAGAACGGGTTAGAGAGCCAAATTAAAGCGACCATCAACTCGAGCGGTCTCGTCTTAACGATTCAAGACCGCGCCCTCTTCAACTTAGGAGAAGCGACACTTGATGCCGATGCTCGAAATGTGGCTCAAAACATCAGTCAAATCTTAGAGAAGGCTGGAAAGCGAGAAATTGTCGTCTCTGGTCATACGGATAACATCCCCATCAACACGGCCCGCTTCCCATCGAACTGGGAGCTCAGTTCAGCACGTGCGACGGCATTCATGCGTGGATTATTAACGAATGATGCACTGAATCCGGCTCAGTTTACACTCGCGAGCTACGGGGAATTCAAACCAATCGCCACGAACGACACAGAAGAAGGTCGTTCGAAAAACCGACGTGTCGAAGTGCTAATTAAACCGCTCGTCGACTTATCGGAGGGCGAACCGAAGATGATTGAAACGATCACCTTACCGAACTAAAATCACCCACTCAAACGAGTGGGTGATTTGTGTTATTGCGTCAATTTGAAGTAACGTCTCGCCAGTTCTGTGAGCGGACTTTCAAACAAGCGTTTCCGCCAGTAGAGATCTGTCACTTTCTTCACCGCTTCACTGCGCGATGGATAAGGGTAAATCATTCGTGACAACTTGCCGATCTTATCGCCGCGTTGCATCGCATAGACGACGATTTGCATCCAGTCGCCAGCTGATTCACCAACCGCATGTGCCCCGATAATCTTTCCATTTTTCTTCGTGATGACTTTGACAAAGCCTGCCTCTTGGCGTTCGGCGATGAAACGGTCCACTTCTGACAGTTTCGCTTCATATGTCTCGATGTCATCCCCGTAACGCTCGCGTGCTTCTTTCTCCGTCATCCCGACGTGGAACACTTCGGGATCTGTGAACGTGATCCAAGGAAGCTTACTGTAATCTACCTTGTTCCATAGTCCAAACAGTGCGTTCGCGACAACGGCTTTCCCTTCTTCGCCAGCCGCGTGTGTGAACGGTAACGTCTTGATTGTATCGCCAATCGCAAAGATATGCGGTTGTGACGTCCGATACGAAGAGGAGACATCGATGTATCCTTTCGTCACTTGAACGTTTGCACGATCGAGACGAAGCGCGTCGATGCGTGGCACACGCCCTGTCGCCATGAGCAGTTTATCTGCTTCATATTCGACTGTCTCGCCGTCCACCTCTGTCGTGACACGAATGCGGCCATCGACTTCCTCGACCCGGTTGACCTTCACGCCGATTTTTAAGCGCATCGCCATCTCGAGTTGAGATTTTAGGTAAGTTGAGACGTCCTCATCTTCTTTTGGCAAGAACGCATCCTGTGCCTCGAGTACCGTAACTTGCGAGCCGAGTCGAACAAACGATTGTGCTAGCTCGAGGCCGACTGTCCCGGCACCGATGACGATGAGGCTCTCCGGAAGCGTCTCTTCTTCAAAAACCGTCTCGTTCGTTAAGTATGGGACTTGATCCAATCCGTCGATTGGAGGGACTGTCGGTTTCGACCCCGTCGAGATGACGAATTTTTTCCCAATCAATAAATCGTCCCCGACTTTCAATTCTGTCGGGCTTTGGAAAGAAGCCTCTCCGATGTAAATGTCGACCCCGATCTTTTCAAAACGTTCTGTCCCATCATGATCTTGGATAATGGCGCGCGCCTTGTCGACTCGTGCTTTCGACATTTGATAATGCTCGCCTCCATTGAATTCCGTTCCGAGAACACGCGCCGCGCGCATCATCGCATTCGCTTCTTTCGAGGCGGCAATTAATGCTTTCGACGGGACACATCCGACGTGCAGACAGTCGCCACCTAAATGTTTGTTCTTTTCAACAAGCGCGACTTTTGCGCCTAAGTTCGCTGCTCCTGCTGCTACCGTCATCCCAGCGGCACCACCGCCGATGACAATCAACTGATAGTCCTTCATCGAATCAACCTCCGGTATCGTTCACTCACATCTTCCATCCGCTTCCGGTTCACGCCAAAGTCTGAATAGCCGACACGTGACGCAGACCGAAACTCGACTTGTTGAGTGGAATCATCAAATAGAAAATTCACATCATCTTTAAAACGCATTACTTTCGAGGTCACCACATAATGAAGGCCCTCATCTGTTTCTTTAACCAGTTCGGCCCGTGGCAATTGGTTCATTGCCATCTTGATCGCTTCAATTGATTGGCCACGACTACCCGCATATGGGAGAGGAGACATGCGTAACTCTTCAATCGAGGTTTGCGTCGAGACGGCATTTGGACTTCCTTTTAACGGCTTCAATGACTGATTGGCCATAACAAAAACCTCCCTCATTCTACATACATCTATATATGTAGCCTGAATTCGGGAGGTTTAACCCTATTAATGTAGTTCGCTCGGGTCGAGAGGTAATAAAACCGTCACGGTCGTCCCGTGTCCGACCTCACTCTCGATGACGAGTTTTCCTTCATGTGCCTCAATCAACTCTTTGGAGATGGCGAGTCCGAGACCGCTACTCCCTTCCGTCACATGGGCCTGATAGAACATTTCGGTGATACGCTGCAAATGCTCACGTGAGATACCAGGACCTTCATCGATGATCGAGATGAAGGCGACACGTTCTGATTGAACGAAACGGATGGTCAATGTCCCGCCATCCGGTGAAAAGCGAATCGCATTCTCAAGAATGTTCAGGAACACTTGCTTCAACCGATTCTCATCAAATAGCCCGACTGACTTTTGAGGATAACGTTCGATGAGTGTAATGCCTTTGTCTTCGAGCGACTGCTTTAACTGCAACGTCACTTTTCGCAACAAGGAGACTAAATCGAGTTCCTGACGATACAAGACCAATCGACTCTCTTCAATCTTCGTGTAATCGAGAAGCTGCTCCACGAGACCAATCATGCGCTCTGTTTCCGAATGAATGATACTCAGACCTAGCTCCGTTTCTTCAGACAACTTCTCATCGCCACCTCGAATCGTCTCCGTCCATCCTTTAATCGATGTGAGCGGTGTCCGCAGTTCATGGGAGACGCTCGAGAGGAACTCATTACGTGTCGACTGGTGCTGCTGTACTTTCGCACCTAAATACGTGAGTGTCCGAGCCAATGCCCCAAGCTCATGTTTCTCATTCGACTCCACAGCGACGTCGAAATCACCTTGAGCCATCTCATCCGCCGTTTCGATGATTTGACGAATCGGACGGACGAAACGATCAGCAATGCGAATAACGGTGTAGAGCGCGAGTAACCAGATGAGGACACCAATCATGACGACGGTCATCCAAATCTCACGAATCAGCGTGTCTAGGTCTTCGAGCGGGCGTGTAAAGCTAATCGCAAACTCTGACGTATCGTTCGTCATAATCGGACTGGTGACCGATAAGTAATGCTCGTCACCGACATCATAGTCCTGAACGACCGACTCACCTCGTGACAGCTCTTGTAATTGTTCTTGTGAAAAAGATGCCTGCCTCGTCCGTTGACCGGTCGTCTTGACGATGGAACCGCTCTGGTCGACAATCGTCAAATCGGTTCCGGGATATCCGAATGTCCGGACGAGAACGGAAAAGGCACTCGGCGTCTCAAACCCGACTTGGGCTTGAGGATATAAATATGCACTCGTGGTCGCATGACTGAGTAACGCTTCTGACTCATACTCGTAATAGTATCGATATGTCCCGTAAGACAAGACACTGACGAGTAAAAGTAAGACGATCGTCACGACAATCATCATGCGAATGACTAACTGTTGTTTCATGCTTCATGTCTCCGCCATTTATATCCGTGACCCCATAATGTTTCAATGTAAATCGGATGACTCGGGTCATCTTCGATTTTTTGACGCAATCGACGAATGTTGACGTCGACGGTCTTGCGGTCACCGAAGTAGTTGACGCCCCATACGGCATCGAGTAGTGCATCACGCGATAAAACAATTTCTTCGTTTTGAACGAGATGACAAATCAAGTCATACTCCGTCGGCGTCAAATCGATCGATTGACCGTACTTCGTCACATGCTTCGCCGCAAGATCAATTGCGAACGGTCCTGACTTCAACCGCTTCGAGTCTTTTCGTTTCACTTTTTCGACGCGGCGCAGCAATGCTTGAATGCGTGCCACCAACTCGCCTGGACTGAATGGCTTGGCGATATAATCGTCCGCGCCTTTTCCGAGTCCTTCGATTTTATCTTCTTCGAGCGTTCGTGCCGTCAACATGATGATCCCAACGTTTTCATCGATATCTCGAATGGCCGCACACGCCTCGAACCCGTCCATCTCCGGCATCATGACATCTAATAAGACGACATCGAACGGTTCACGGTCAAATGCGGTGACCGCCTCTCGTCCATTCGTCGCTTCGAACACATCGAAACCGGCTCGTTTTAAATTCACAATAATGAAGCTGCGAATCGCATGCTCGTCCTCAGCTACTAAAATTCGATTCATATTTACACCTCTTCTAGAGTTCACTTCTCTACATTATAGTTACGTTTTTGCGACAAGGTTGTCAATTGACCTTAAAAAGGTTTAGGATGGAGTCATTAGATTCTGAAGGAGGACCCCCTACTACTATGAGTTACAAGATGATTGTATTGGATATGGATGATACGCTCCTCACGAGCGACCATACGATTTCCCCTAAAACAAAAGAAGCACTTCTCGATGCGCAAGAGCGCGGCTATAAAGTCGTGCTCGCGAGTGGCCGACCAACGTTTGCGATGTGGGATGCAGCCCGTGAATTGGAACTTGCGAAGTACGGTAGCTTCATCTTATCGTTCAACGGTGCATCGGTCATCAATTGCGCGACGAACGAGGAAATTTTCTCGAGTACGCTTCAACCGGACACAGTCGCCCATCTCCATGATATCAGTGAACGGGAAGGAATCGCGATTCATACGTACGTCGGTAACGAAATCGTAACCGATCGCCCGAACCCGTATACGGATATCGAAGGTGAATTGACAGGTATGCCGGTCGTTCATGTCGATAACTTTAAAGAAGCCGTGACCGCACCAGTCGTCAAATGTTTGATGCTTGCCGATGGTGACACACTTGCTCCGATTGAGACGAAGCTTCAAGAAGAGTTGGCTGGAAAATTGGCCGTCGCTCGTTCAAAACCGTTCTTCCTAGAGTTCACGGAAGCCGGTGTCACAAAAGGTACAAGCCTCGCTTTCCTAGCAGATCAACTCGGCATCGCCCAGAAAGAAGTCATCGCTTGCGGTGATGGAAACAATGACTTGACGATGATTGAATGGGCAGGTCTCGGTGTTGCGATGGGTAACGCCAATACGACAGTCAAAGGGAAAGCAGACTTCATTACGAAGTCAAACAACGAAGACGGAATTGCGCATGTCATCGAGACATACATGACGGACGTACTCGTCACGCAATAAGCTTCTGGTTGGAGAAAGGGAGGAAGTAAGATGAATAAAGGGTTGAAACGCGCTGGAGTCGGGCTGATTGGAACAGCGGTCGCGGGAGCGGCTTATGTGTTCCTTTCACCTAAACCAGCAACACGTTTAATCAAAACTTCGTTCGCAGGGGGGAACGAAGTGGAGATGAAGGGATTCGAGGAAGTCGTTCAAAAGACGTCTGTCCGAAAAGACATCGACTACTTGTCTTCTTATGACAACGGGACGTTTGATTTGATTCGCTATGAAGGCGACCGAAAACCTGTCCCAACAATCTTTTGGGTGCATGGTGGCTCGTTCGTCGGTGGTGACAAATCTGACGTCTTAAAATACGCCACCTCGATTGCGAGTAACGGCTACAACGTCGTCAGTATCAACTACGCGCTTGCGCCAGATGTAACGTATCCGACACCACTTCAGCAAATGGAAGAAGCGTATGCATTCATCGCTGAAAACAACGATCGATTCCGTCTCGATTTGGACCGCGTCTTTTTCGCGGGTGATTCGAACGGTGGACAGCTCGTTGCACAGTTTGTCGGGATTCAGTTGAATGACGACTACTCGCCTTCGGCCGAAGTCAGACAAGTTGTACCGAAATCGTCTATCCTTGGAACCATCTTATTGTCTGCACCATTCGACTTGAAGCGTTCATGGCTCGAATCATCAAAATCTGTGAACCGCTTCTTGTTCAAACGCATCGGTTGGGCTTATTTCGGCACATACAACTGGGAAACACTCCCGGTCGTCGCTGAAGCTTCGCCGCTCGTCAACGTACCTGCCACATTCGTTCCGACGTTTATCGCTGACGGAAACGACCATTCGTTTGAAGATCAGGCGAAAGAATTTGCAACAATTCTCTCAGGTCGAACGGATGTGACGACTGTATTTTATGACCGGGACGAACATGAACTCGGTCATAACTATTACTTCGAAATGGACCGCCCGGCGGCAAATTCGACGTATCGCCGTCTGATCACGTTCTTACGTGAAACGACGAATCAATCCGTATAAAAATAAGCGACGTTCTCTGTTCGGAGAACGTCGCTTATTTTCGTTAGCGCAACAGTTCGAACGCGCGTCCAATCAATTCATTTCGAGAAGGAGATGTATGACGAAGTGCTTCAAGTCGATCAATCACGGCCTGCTTCAATTCCTCGTCTTCTACTAACTCCAGACATTCAATGTGTAACAACCACGCATCTGGATGCTCGGATAAAATGTCTGGAACGAGACCATCAATCGATTCGCCGCGTTCACGCATGAGGTGAATGCGATTGAACATCGGGTCATCTTTCGTCCATACACGTTCATCCCGTTCGATGATCACCGGTTTTTCAATGATCGTCAATTCTTCCACCGTTGTCCCAGGGAAGACCGACGGAAGTGAATCGACGCGTACTTCGAGTGAATCGAGTGAGATTGTCCGTCCTTCTAGTTGAACGGTCACTCCTTCGAGCATGTCCGATGCACATGCTTGACGAAGGGTCATTCCGTCCTCGAGGAGATCATCGCGGTCTAGCGCAGATTCCGTGTCATGGACAATGAGAAGTCCGTGACGTTCTCGTTTCGTCAACTGACCATTTTTTACGACTGTGCACTCATCCCATTGGATGAGCGTATGTTCCTTCGATTCTGTCATGTGGCGAACGATGCCGACACGTTCTGAACCGTCCTCGAGTCGAATCGTCGATTGACTTCCAGACGCCAATGCTTTTGTGACCGATTCAACCCCACCTTTTCGAATGGCCATTCTCCCCTCTAATTCATCTAAAACGGAAGAAAGCGTCTCAAAGTCTGGAATGACGAATAGTTCTTTTTGCATATTCGTCACGTCTTGCTTCGTCTGTAGCGCATGCTCCAAATCAAATGAATGTTTGACGACCGCATCGGTCAGACAGTGACGGCTTTCACCGACAGATGACAAGAGGCCCGCCCCGTAAATCATCGGATTCTCAAGGTCACCAATCAATCCAAATTCAACTGTCCACCAAAAGATGCGTGCGACTTGTTGTGCCTCTGAAAAACCGGTCACTTGTGCTTTCGCTTCGTGTACCGCTCGTTCTGCCGCCTCGATGTCTTGCTCGGTTGAGTTGGCGTTCTCTTTCACGATTGTCAAGCGTTTCAACGCCGCGAACGAAGCATGCTCTTCTCGGTTCATGAACGCCTTCGCCCCTAGTTGACCGAAACGTTTGACGATTGCCGAGAACGTCGGGTCCATCAACATCGGCGCGTGACCTGCTGCCTCATGAATGATGTCAGGTGCTGGACTGTATAAGATATTCTCGACTTTTCGAATGTCCGTCGCGACCGGCAACATTCCGTTTCCTTGGAAATCAAAGAAAGCAACGCCTGGGATGAGTCCATCCACTGCGACAGTCGACCATCCCGCTGCCCGCATCTCATCCGTCATCTGTTCGACGTTCGGTAATCGGTCTGGTCCCATTCCTGTCCGTTTTAAACCTTCGATGTAAAACGGGTGCGCTTTTCCTTCTAACGTATGCAGATTCAAGCTTAAAACGAAGCGCCAGACGGCATGATCCGTTGGTGTGTATTCATTGTAAAACTGCGGTGAAATATGTGGGGCAAGATGTGTTGGAATCGATTGTGTCAACATGTGAAGTCCTCCTTTAAAGTCAAAAAAATCCCTATCGATTCAATCGATAGGGACGACAAAGCCGCGGTACCACCCTGGTTGCTAGAGATTATCTAGCCGCTTATTCCGATAACGGGGGACCGCTCAATCATGAGAGCTCGGGAACTGTAATTCGATTCATCTTTTGGGCGTGTTCGCAGCACCACACGCTCTCTGGGCCAGGGAAGATGTCTCTACTTCGGTTCCTTCTTCGCTTCTACTACGTATTCATTTCTCTATCTTTTATACAGTTATGCTGTTATGCATATATGCTTTTAAGCACTAAAGTGACGTCTTGTTAGTTACTGTACCAAAGGTTTTTCGACGCGTCAACAAAAAACAGTCTACGAATTTTCGTAGACTGTCAAAGACACCAATCAATCGGGGACTGTCCCCACTCGTTTAAAGCGTCATTCACTTGAGAAAACGGCTTTGATCCAAAGAATCCACGATGGGATGACAATGGGCTCGGATGAACGGACGTGAGCACTTGATGCTGTTCTCCAATCCATTTCATTTTCTTCTTGGCGTCATTCCCCCAAAGGATGAATACGATGGGCTCTTCACGACTCCCTAGTCGCTCAATCACCGAGTCGGTAAATTGTTCCCATCCTTTCCCACGATGCGAGCCCGCCTTTCCCGCTTCGACCGTCAGCGCTGTATTCAAGAGGAGGACTCCTTGTTTCGCCCATTTTTCTAAATTCCCACTCTTCGGAATGTCACACCCGACGTCGTCCTTTAGTTCTTGAAAGATATTTCGTAACGACGGTGGGAAACGCACCCCATCCTGTACCGAAAAACTGAGACCATGCGCTTGGTTTGGTCCGTGATACGGGTCTTGCCCTAAAATCACGCATTTCACGTCACTGAATTTGGTATAGATAAAAGCGTTCCAAATGTCTTCACGGTTCGGATAAACGATCGTCTCCTCATACGCTTGATCAACGAATTGCTTCAACTGTTGGAAATAAGGTTGACTCATCTCGTCTTGGATGATGTCCGTCCAATCTCCAAGTAATCGACTCGATAACTGCTCTCCCATTGCATACTCCCCTTTCCCTTTGTATGATACCCAAAATGCGTGCATACAAAAAGACGAGTCAATCGACTCGTCTTTCGCATCATACCGTTACTGCGCCTGCAACTTCTTTCGCAAGTGCTTCTGCTTTCGCTTTCGCGTCTGCAACGATCTCTTCGATTTTGTCCGGGTATTGGTTCATCCCTTCAACCGCTACCGTCGTTACTTCAGACACACCGACGAACGCGAGCGCTTGGCGGAGGTATGCGTCTGCAAAGTTAAGGTCAGTTCCTGTGTAGATCCCACCTGTTCCTTGGATGTGGATTGCTTGTTTGTTTTCAAGCAAGCCGACAGGACCTTGCTCCGTGTAACGGAACGTTTTACCCGCCATGAGGACGCTGTCGAGGAACATTTTCATACGTGCCGGGAAGAAGAAGTTCCACATTGGCGTTGCGAATACATAAAGGTCCGCTTCCATGAACTTCTCGAGCATGCCGCTCATTGTGCCTACTTTTTTCGCTTCCACGTCAGTGAGTGCTTCACCTGACGCGAATTTGCCCCATGCGCTGAGCACGTCTCCGTCGATTTCTTGTACATCGACATCGTAGAGTTCGATTGCTTCTACTTCGATTGATGCGTTTTCAGCCTTGAGTGTGGATACGAATGTTTCTGCAACTTGTTTGCTGTATGAAAGTTCAGTTGGTTTCGGGTTAGCCGATACATATAATACTTTAGTCATCGTGTAATCCTCCATTTGGGTAATCTCTAATTTTTTTCAATAACAGTTAGAACTATATCATCTGTATATCTCATCGTCAATTATTTTAACTTCAAGATATTAATGAAAAAAGCAACGGGCTTTATTTGCCCGCTGCGTTATAACCGACTCGTTTCAATAACGAAATCAATTGTTCCGTTTCTTCATCGCTTAACGGTCCGTATATATCTTTAAAGATTTCGATGTGCTGTGGATAGACGACATCCATGAGCGCCTTCCCATCCTCTGTTAACGAGGCGTATGTGACGCGACGGTCGGACGGACAGGCGATTCGTTCAATCAGCCCACGCTTTTCCAACTTGTCGATCACGTATGTCACGCTACCACTCGTAATCAAAATCTGGTCCCCGATTTGTTGTAACGGGGTATCTCCTCGTTTATACAAAACGGATAAAACACCGAACTCTGTTGAATTTAACTGGTGGCGTCGCAAATCTTCTTTCACACGATCGCTGATGGCATCCATCGTTCGTGCGAGAACGACCCATGCCTTCAATTCAAGGGATTCAATCATGTCGGTTTCACCTCAATTCGTTCATCATATATCACTAGTATAGCAGGACTTATGCAGTATAAGCCGGGAAAAATACTTCGTCAAGGAACTTCTTCATTGTCGCGTATGTCGGAAACGTTTAGAATGGTAGTATTGTGATTTTAAGAAAGGGTGGACCGTATGCGTGAGTATTACGAAATTTCATTGACGATTAAACGGGAGTTTTTGCATGCTGTCATCGATTTGTTGAATCGGGAAGGCATCGCACCGGACTATGCGCTCGAAAAGGAAGGCGCGGTCTTTTTATTATTCAATCATTTACCTTGGCCAAACGTGACCCGTGAACCGCACGCCGTGGAACGTTTCTTGTTGACGTTGAAGCGATCGGATTATTTATTCGTCAAAACGAAACGTAAATCACCGGTCCCAGACCATGAACCGGTCGCCTGCATGGGCGCCCTCGTTTCTCCGTTTCATGAACATCTGCGTATCGAACTCGCAGTGGATGAGTCTGAAGCGAGTCATTTAGATATGTCCGCATTCCGTCATTATTAAACGAACGACATGTTCCAATCCCCATGAAGATCAGCCGAAAGTGCTGACGATCATGGGGATTTTTTAGGAGTAACCGATTTCGCAGACGGGAATAAAGGACAGTATTCGAACCGAAAAGGAGATATGTTGGAATGGACACAGTCATGTTAATCGTCAATCCATCCTCAGGAAAAGAATTGGGGGAACAACACGCGACACATGCCGAGGAAGTATTGCGTGAACGATATGGACACGTCGATGTCCGCTTCACCGAGAAAGAACAGGATGCGACGAACTTTGCACGAGAAGCAGCAGAAAAACAATATAAGGCCGTCATTGCGATGGGTGGGGACGGGACGTTGAACGAAGCGGTCACCGGACTTGCGGAAGCGCCTCATCGTCCCGACTTTGGAATCATCCCGCTCGGTACGGTCAATGACCTTGCCCGCGCACTTGGTGTACCAAATGATCCAAAAAAAGCGATTGAAGCTCTTCGTAACGCTGAACCGACACCGATGGATATCGGAAAATATGAGAACGGCTATTTTATGAACGTCATTGCCATTGGTCTCATTGCCGAGGCGGTCGATGAAGTGAGTGTGGAAGAAAAGACAAAGTGGGGGCCGTTCGCCTATCTAATTGAAGGCGTGAAGGCGTTCCGCGAACATAGTCCTTATGCGTTGTCGATTGAAAGTGAGGACGGTCAATTTGATGGCGAAGCTTATCTCGTCGTCATCGCTTTGACGAACTCGGTCGGAGGATTTGAGAATTTCGAACCGGACGCACGACTGAACGATGGTCTGTTGCACGTCTATATTTTTGAAGAACTCGGTCTAAAAGATGCACTTCAATTAACGCCTGCCCTGTTCACCGGAAAATTAAAGGAAACGGACAGTGTCACGTCATTCTGTACGACACGGGTGAGCGTCCACTCGCCTGAATCTCTTCCTGTGAATGCAGACGGTGACACTGGTGGAACGTTGCCATTTACATTTGAAATTTTACCGAGTCATTTGAACGTATTGAAGCCCGTATAAGAGAAGGACTTTTATGAACGAAACCGAATGTTAACAAGCGAGAAAGGAGAATGACCTATCAACATCTCGCTTGTTCAACTTACAACAGCATCCGACGAAATCGTCGAGACATTCAATCGCTGGAATAATGACCCACAAATCGTGCATTTGATTCGTCCGAGTCGGTCTGAAGAAGAATTGACCGCTCATTATGAGATGACGGTCGAAGATTTAGAGGATCGTCTTCTGACACATGATATTTTTCTCATTTATGCAGACGACCATCTCGTCGGTGAAATGAACGTCATGTATGACCCCCCTCATCTGTACCGTCAAGAACCTGGTACGGCGTGGCTCGGGTTTG
The DNA here is from genome assembly GCF_028823655.1 of Exiguobacterium sp. B2(2022). NCBI lineage: Bacteria > Bacillati > Bacillota > Bacilli > Caryophanales > Exiguobacterium > Exiguobacterium sp. B2(2022). Next base: position 27,301 of record NZ_JAPEHX010000044.1, read on the forward strand.
TCATCGGGGAATCCGTAGGACGTGGCAAAGGCGTGGGCACGGAGTCCCTTCGTTTGCTGGAGGAGAAACTGCGGGCGCAGGGGA
>NZ_JAPEHX010000045.1:0-26502 GCF_028823655.1 Exiguobacterium sp. B2(2022)
ACACGGTCGCGATGAGCGTCAATACGAGCATGATCCCGAACGCCAACGCAATCAGCTTCCAATCCCCGCTCGCGATACTGCTTCCGAGAAAATTATTCGCGAACGCCCCAGGAATCATACCGACAACGGTCGCAAACAGATACGCTGGTACTTTTACTTTTGCCAAACCGGAAGCATAGCTGACCAAATCGAAATTGACGAGCGGGATGAGACGTAGGATGAGTACATAAAAGAATCCGTCTTCTTCGATTTTGTGCTGAATGGCTTCATAGTTCTTCGATTCGAAGTGATGCAAGAAACGATCGCCGAAATAGATGGCCACATAATAAGCGACGAGAGCACTCAGTGTCGCCCCGATGACGGTATAGATGACACCCGGCAACATCCCGAACGCCAAACCGCCGGCGACCGATAAGACGGACGTCGGAAACAGGATGAGCGGACGAACAGTGAACAAGAGGATATACATCAAAGGGGCCAACCAACCGAATTGGATGATATAGTCCCGAATGTCTCCTGGACTTACATCAATCCATTGATAAAGGAACGTCGCTGTCCCGAACAGGAGTAGGACGAGAGCAATCATCCACTGTACCTTCCATTTTTTCATCGTCCCCCCTCCTTCCTATTTGGTTTTATTCCCGCAATCCGAGATGTCATCCATCTTTTTTCAGTCATCCCGATGTGGTACGGTTAGAGAAAGCAGAAGGAGGAAATCGATATGAACCTTGCAGATGCCCTAACATTAAAACACTTGCTCCATGAGCAAATCGATACATTGACCGAAGAGATTGAGCACGTGGCATTCATCTCGCTCGAAGTGAATGATTCCATTCCGACGATTCAGTCCCGCTCCCTTCAAGATATCGAGATGGAACTGGAGCACATTCGCCTGGACTTACGCCAGCTCGACCGTCTCATTCAAGAAGCGAACGTCCAAGCCGTCGTTGAAACGCATGACGGTCCGCTCCCGCTCGTAGAGGCAATCGAACTCGCCATTCAATTGCGTGTCCAAGCACGTCTTTATGAGAAATTGTCATTACGTCCGAAAAAGGAATACGTGCACGGGGTTTCCGTGATCAAACACGCCTTATATGACCCGGAGCTATATCGCTTGAAAGCACGCGATATTAAGAAACGGGCCATTCGAATCGAAAGTGCCATCCAGGCCGTCCGCTATCAGACCGATATTGACTTTGATGCTTCACGATATATGTAAAAAAGCGAAGGGATTCCTTCGCTTTTTTTATATATGGTCATGGTGATTGTGGTGGATATCATGCTGGTTCGATGAAGAAGAACGGTGACGTGGTGGAGCCTCATCCGCAAATTTTTCCCCGTCTAAAATACCGAGACGCTTGTATTGACGGTCGAGCCGCTCTTTCGTCTCCTCGCGAACGGATCTTGACTCCATCACCAATTGATAGCACCCGAGTGCTACTCGGAACGGTTCCATCCGTGTCCGTTCAATCGAGAAAGAGTCGACACCCCGTAAGTAGTCTGCCAATCGCTCGGCCGTATCATCGTCCGGATCATCGGCGAGCTGCGAAGCGAATTGCTGTAAGTCTTTCAACGTGCTCGATGTTTTGGAATGCTGAAAAATCGTTTTAACGAACGCAAAAATAATCAGACCAAAAATAACCATGAACACGATAGGAAATATAGACACAATCCCGGTAAAGAATGAGTCCCCCATGGAGTCACTAAACGGATCTCCGCCAAATCCAAACACTGTCATTTCAAACTCCCCCTTTTTCTTTATGTACGTTCATTCAGTCGAATCGGTTTCATCAAAAAACCGCGATCATTCGACCGCGGTATCCATTCAACTGTTCAATTGTTTCTCCATCATGATACGCGGCTCGCCGTCTTCGGTGTAGGCGCCCATGATGTCATATCCGCAAAGGAGATTCAAAATGATGACCCCTTTGTTCGTATTGCGCGCTTTCGTACGAATCGAATGAAAACCTTGCGCTTCGACCCACTCAAGTTGCGTGTCCATCAGCTTGCGACCAATGCCATGCTTTTGAAAGTCTGGGTGTACGCCGCCCGCCCAGCTATAAAACCGATAAGGCTCTGCCTCATAACCGATTTTAAAGCCAACTAGCTGATCTTCAGAGAAAGCCAGCAGCACTAACGGATTGGCGTGTCGATACAGGCGCTCTTTAAATCGCAGCTGATCGAGGTCACCGTATAACGTGCGGTACAGCCGGAAAAAGTCCTCTTCAAAATCTTTAAAGTTGTTCGTCACATCTTTTACGATAAATGAACTCGTCGTACTCATCGTGCCATCCCCTTTCAGTTTCTGGACAAAGATTCCGTACGTCTGTTCTTTTCGCCGTTCATTCTGAATTTCCTGTCTCCCGTTCGAAAGCTGTGACACCTTTTTGTTTATATAGTCCGAGCGTACGCTTCGGTAAGCTCTTGACCATCCAGTCTTTGAAGATGCGCGCTTGATCTTCGACAGGCAGTTCATAGCCATCCGTCACGATATGACGTGACCGTGTCGTGACATCATACAAAGAGATCGCAGCCGCCACCGAGATATTCAAACTTTGTACGTATCCTTGCATCGGAATGACAAAGTTCCCGTCCGCCTTGTTGAGCGCCGCCTCAGAGACGCCACTATGTTCGTTCCCGAATAGAAGAACCGTCGGCTTCGACACATCCACTTCTTCGAGCGGGATTGCCTCTTCACTTAACGCCGTCGCATATACTTGGTAACCATTTTCTTTTAGAGCATCAATCGCTTCTTCAATCGATCCGTGCTCCACGACGTCCACCCAGCGATCTGCGCTTTTGGCGATAATCGAGTTCGGTTTGAACTTTGCCCGTCCCTCGACGACATGCAACGTTTGTACCCCGAACGCATCGGCTGAACGCAACACGGCGGATTGGTTGTGCGGATCGTCCACACCTTCCGTCAAAATCGTGATATGGTTCGTTCGTGTATTCAACACTTCATACATCCGTTTGATGCGGTCTGGCATGAGCATTTCATACAGAGGAAGATCGTCCTCCTGCAATACACCCTTCTGTAATAACTCTTCTTTTAATTCAATCTGCTCGTCCTTCGTCAAAGCAGATGTGGTCTGTCTCCAACCCATCTTTCTCGCTCCCTTCAACCTATCATATTGTAGCTAGATTCGATTCGACTGACAAGTTCACCTAACATCTACCATTCTCGATTCAAAAAATGAAAACGAATGAAAATAGCGAAAACGGTTGCATGAATTTATGCAATCGATTACAATCATTTATGCAAGCGATTGCACTATTGGCAAACACAAAAATAGATAAAACTCCCTCACAGGAAGGAAGCGTATAGCATGAAACAATTGATCTCATTCGATTTCTGGCAAAAACTCGGTAAGGCCTTGATGGTCGTCATCGCCGTTATGCCAGCTGCCGGTTTAATGATTTCCATCGGTAAATTGATTGGAATGTCAGCCGGAGATGTCGGTATTTTACTAACAACAGCTCGCATCATTGAAGATTTAGGTTGGGGCATCATCGTCAACTTACATATCCTCTTCGCAGTCGCGATTGGTGGTTCGTGGGCAAAAGATCGTGCAGGTGGTGCGTTCGCAGCACTTCTCGCCTTCATCTTGATCAACCGTGTCACAGGTGCCATCTTCGGTGTTAACGGTGCCATGCTTCAAGATCCAGAAGCGACAATCGAGTCACTCTTCGGTGCAAACCTTGTCGTCGCTGACTACTTCACATCTGTACTCGGCTCACCTGCCCTCAACATGGGTGTGTTCGTCGGGATCATCGCCGGTTTCCTTGGTGGTGCACTATACAACCGTTTCTACAACTTCAACAAATTGCCGAACGCCCTCTCGTTCTTCAACGGGAAGCGCTTCGTACCATTCGTCGTCATTCTTGGTTCAGTCGTTGCTGCCATCGTTCTATCGATTGTATGGCCAACAATCCAAGGTGCGCTCAACAGCTTTGGTGAGTGGATTGCTACATCACGTAACACGGCTCCAGTCCTCGCTCCGTTCATTTATGGTGCGCTCGAACGTCTCCTCTTGCCGTTCGGTTTACACCACATGCTCACTGTACCAATGAACTACACGGAACTTGGTGGAACGTACACGATTTTAACAGGCGCGACAGCTGGGTCAGTCGTTGCCGGACAAGACCCGCTCTGGTTGGCATGGGTAACAGACCTCGTCAACTTGCGTGCCGCTGGTGATACGGCTGCATACAACGCCCTTCTCGCTGATGTCGTTCCGGCCCGCTTCAAAGTCGGTCAAGTCATCTTGTCATTCGCTGCTTTGATCGGTGCCGCATATGCGATGTACCGTAACGTCGACGCTGAGAAGAAAGCACAATACAAGCCGATGTTCTTGTCAGCTGGACTCGCTGTCTTCTTGACAGGTGTCACAGAACCAATCGAGTTCATGTTCATGTTCGTCGCGCCAGTCCTTTATGTGGTTTACGCGCTTATGGCAGGTGCTGCATTCGCATTGGCAGATATCATCGACCTACGCGTCCATGCTTTCGGTGCGATTGAACTCTTGACGCGCATCCCGATGATTGTCAAAGCGGGACTACTTCAAGACTTGATCAACTTCGTTCTCGTCTCTGTAGCATTCTTCTTCCTCAACTTCGGTGTGTTCAATTTCTTCATCAAGAAGATGAACTTGCCGACACCAGGACGTAACGGAAACTACATGGAAGAGACGACAGAGAAGTCATCTGTGGCAGGTAACGAACAAGTCATGGGGATTATCGCCCTTCTTGGTGGGGAAGAAAACATTGAAGATGTCGATGCATGTATGACTCGTCTTCGTGTGACCGTTAAAGACGTCACACTCGTCTCTGACGAACAAGATTGGAAGAAAAATGGCGCTATGGGTCTCATCGTGAAAGACCGTGGAGTCCAAGCCATCTATGGCCCGAAAGCCGACGTATTGAAATCAGACATTCAAGACGTCATCGGTGCATAATCTACTGGCCAACTCGCTCAAGAGTTGGCCTTTTTTCTAAAGGAGGACTATCGTGAATATTTTAACGCTCAATTGTCACGCCTGGTTAGAAGACCGTCAACAAGAGAAGATTGACGCCATCGTCGAACGCATCGCGAGTGAAGAGTACGACCTCATCGCGCTTCAAGAAGTCAATCAACATAAAGAGGCCCCATTGATCTACAGGAACATCCGTGAGAACAACTTCGCACACGTCCTCGTCGAGCGTTTAAAAGAGTTGGACGTTCACTATCACATGACATGGGACTTTGCCCATTATGGGTACGATATTTATGAGGAAGGCGTCGCCATCCTGTCACGTGAACCGTTCCTATCAACAGAATCGTTCTTCGTATCGAAGACGACGGACCCCGACAACTACAAGTCTCGTAAGATCGTCAAAGCCGTGATTGCAGGCGCAGATGCTCCAACGACCATTTACTCGTGTCATCTCGGATGGTGGCATGATGAAGAAGAACCTGTGAAACATCAACTCGATGAACTGATTCGTCGCGTCGAGCATGACGACCATGCCCTTCTACTTGGCGACTTCAATAACGATGCCTTCATTCGAGGAGAAGGATATGATTACTTGATGGAGAATGGACTCCAAGATTTGTTCCATCTTGCAACAGAACGGGAAGGCGATGCGACGGTACAAGGGAAAATCGCCGGGTGGGACGAAAATAAAAAATCACTTCGCATTGATTTGATGTTAACGAATGCCCCGATTCATGTTTCTCGCCATGCGGTCGTCTTTGATGGTGAGAACGGACCGATTGTCTCCGACCACGCCGGTGTCGAAGCAACTGTGTTTTGGCGCTAATTCGCCTTTTTCTCCTTACTTGGGAGAAAAGGGTTTTTCTTTTGGAGAAAATCTTGTAACGTGATAGAAGACTGATGTCTAACTACTAATGAATGAGATAGAAAGAAGTGTTTGAATATGAAGACAAGCTCGCTCAGTCGAAGCGACTGGATTTTAGTATTATCCTTATCCTTATTAACCTTCGTTCTCGGAACGAGTGAATTTGTCATCGTTGGGATTTTGCCCGATATCGCAAACGGGTTATCCATTTCGATCGCGACGGCCGGGAGTCTCGTATCGGCATTCGCCATCAGTTTTGCCGTCGGCACACCAATCACCATGTCTTTGACGAGCCATCTTCCTAAACGCAAATTGATGCTTGGCCTGACGATTCTCTTCACTGTCCTGAACTTGTTGAGCAGCCTGGCACCGATGTATGAGTGGTTACTCCTCTTGCGTATGTTGACGGCCGTCGTCACAGGTGTCTTGATCTCACTTGCCATGCTTGTCGCCAGTGAAAGTGTCCCACCGACAAAGCGTGGGGTCGCCGTATCCTTTATTTTTGGTGGATTCACGATGGCGAACGTGTTCGGCGTTCCAATCGGGACATTCATCGGACAACAGGCAGGCTGGGAATCTACGTTTTGGTTAACGACTGCACTTGGTGCAGTCGCCTGGATTGCCATTTACCGCGTCTTGCCGAACCAATTGTCTCAAGAAAAGGCGTCACTTCGTGAACAACTGACATTGCTGACGAATCCACGCATCTTGATCGCCTTCCTGATTCCAGCGTTCGGTTTCGGGGCAACGTATGTCGTTTATACGTATCTCGTGCCGATTTTAAAAGATGTACTCGGTGTACCGGTCGCTTGGGTCAGTCCGATTTTATTCGCATACGGATTCATTTCGATTTTCAGTAATATCGCTGCCGGAAAGATCGCCAGTCACAATCCAATCGGACGCTTACGGTTCGTCTTTCTCGTCCAGGCGTTCGTCTTGGCCGCGCTATTCGTGACAACGTCGAATGTGACGCTCGGTCTTCTCAATATCGCACTCATGTCGTTCATGGCGATTTTATTGACGACATCGACTCAAATTTATTTGATTGATTTGGCAGAGAAGTTCAACCCGAACGCCAAAGGTCTCGCCTCGTCACTTATGCCCGTGGCGAGTAACGTCGGGATTGGACTTGGTTCCGCTCTCGGCGGTGTCGTCTATGCGACGAGCCCTATCATGACGCTCGCACTTGTCGGCGGTCTGGTCGCCCTCGTCACAGCCGGATTGACCGCAGTCAGTTATTCGCTCGACCAACGCTAAAACGTGTGCACCTTCATCGAGGTGCACACGTTTTTTATAACCATTCGAGAATCGCTGATAGGACTTCGTCCAATTGTTCTTTCGATGTGAGCGGGCTTTCCTGATCTCCTTTTTGTGGACCATACATTCCGAAGTTTGCATGATTCCCGCCTTCAATTTGTACGAATTGGCTATCTTCAGGGAGGTCGCTTCGACTCGCCTCGATGTCTTCTGGGACAGCCAATCCATCCAATTCACCGGAAATCGATAGTACACGTAAGTCGCTATCGACCATCGAACTGATCGGATACGAAGCGAGGAAAATGACACCCTCCACCAATTCTTGATGCTCCAGTGCATACCCCGATGCCGCAGAACCTCCGAGTGAATGACCGGCCACGATCCAGCGTTCAATCTCCGGATGTGCTTCGATGATTGGAGCTGCCGCATCGATATCTAAAATACCTAAATTGAGACGAAGCGACGGAATGGCGACAAAGACACCCTCTTCCGCTAATCGTGTTCCGTAATAGGCATACGCCTCTTTCTCGACTTTCGCCCCTGGATAAAGAATGACACCGACCTCACTCGTCGTATCTCCAAACTCGAGACGGTTGTCGACCACTTTCCCCTCTTCGGCATACTGTGTCGCTTCATCGGTCGGTCCATACGTGAACTGTGTCCAAATCAAAAAGCCTGCTACCGCGACAACAAGCAATCCTACGATTGAGAGTGCGGCCCACTTGAAGAATTTCTTCATTATATAGCCTCCATTTGCATCCACTTCCTCATAACGTTACACTAATAAGAAAAAGCATGATCAGGGGGACACCATGACCAGAAGTAATGTAACCACGACGATTCAGTGGTTTATTTTTATTTTAGCTACAAACATTGTACCACCACTCTCCATCGCCGCCTTGTTTGAACTATCACCAGATGAGACGATGACCTTCATATCCCGCTCACTCTTCATCTTCGCACTCTTTAGCATCATCCAGACGTTGCTCGGACATCGCCTCCCGATACTCGAAGGACCCGCCGGCATTTGGTGGGGCGTCTTCACCTTATACGCATCCATCGGACCCGCCTTATACGGCAGTCAACAAGAGACGTTGCAGGCACTTGGATTTATGTTGTTCTTAAGCGGTATCCTTGGCGTGTTGCTGACCGTCACCGGTATCTTAAGACGCATGCTTGCCCTGTTTACACCTCAAGTACTCGGTGTCTATATGATTTTACTCGTCCTCCAATTGTCAGGAGCCGTCATTAAAGGTGGCTTCGGGGTGACAGAAGACGGAATCAATATCGTCCAGGCCGTCGCAACGGCTGGTCTCGTCTTGTTTGCACTCACGCTTGAACAAAGTCGCTTTAAACAATATGGACTCGTCATGACGCTTTTCGTCGGGTTCGGTTTATTCCACTTGCTCGACCTTGGAAATCCAATCGTCCGCTCAGAATCGTTCTTCCTCGTACCGGAACTTCTTCCCTTCGGAAGTTGGGTGTGGGATTGGAACTTGTTGCCGACGGCTTTCGTTATCACCTTGCTTCTCATGACGAACGTCCTCGCGAACATCAAGTTGATCGAACGCATTGTCAGCTCTCGTGAAAAACGAGAAGTGAAAGGTAACGTTCCCGCGTCTGGTGTCGCCAGTGGGGTCAGTCAAATCGTGGCCGGTCTGTTCGGAACACCAGGTCCTGTCGCCATCTCAGGGACGGCCGGATTCCTCTCTTCGACGGAGAGCGTCCGACGCGCCCCTCATTTGATTGCCCACGCCCTCATGATGGGATTAGCACTCATCGGACCATTCGTCTCGTTGATTGCGAGCATCCCAGCCGCTGTCGGCTATGCGATCGTGACACCACTTATCGCAACGATGATCATCATCGGAATCAATGAGGCTGCCTTCGAATTAAAACAATCGACGGCTTCTCTTACGGTCGGTCTCCCGCTCGTCATCGGTGCCGGGGCGATGCTCTTGCCACCAGGTTCGATGAATGATTTGCCACCGCTCCTTGCGACCGTCTTCTCAAACGGACTCGTCCTCGGAACGATCGTCGCCTTGACGACAGCTATCTTAAGTAAAATCAAGGATTGAAAAAAAGAACTGGCCATAACGGTCAGTTCTTTTCACGTACATGCATATGATAACGGGCATCGTGCGGTAACACGGCGCCTTCTTCTTGTTCAAAATGCGCACGGTCTTTCCAGTATCGCACCCCCGACAACGTATCACGGTAAAGAGCACGCTGCAGTGCCTGTTTCGCCGTGACAGCGGTGCCGTCATCATTTTTCAACTCGAGCCCCATCAACTTATAGCCGATGGTTTGTCCGCCTCGACTCATTTGGCAGGCTTCCATCGCGTATGTGAGCAGTGTCGGTGTGACGACCGCATGCACGAACTCGCTCTTCACTTTCTTGCGCACGAGTTGTTCCACGCCATAGCTGACGAGCCCTGCGATGACACTGTCAATCAAGACCGCTTTCGTTCGTTTCTTCGTCAATGGGTTCATCGGCTCATCCTCTGCATCATCCCCGACGTCAACACTTCGATTCCTTCGCCTTCTTCAGACGCCATGATCAACGCACGTGCGACATGCAGCGCTTGAATCGGTGCGACTTCTGGTGCCTTTTCCACCAACAGCGACTGGAACGGGCGACTGATGACCTCAGCCGCTTTTTCCCCGAGTCGGAATGAATCACGTTCCCCGAGTAACAACGAAGGACGCGCGATAATCAGATGATGGAAGTTGAAGATGCGCAATCCGTTTTCAAGCTCCCCTTTTACCCGGTTGTAAAAGAAAGACGAACGTAACGATGCGCCTTGTGCCGATACGACCGCATAGCGTGTCGCACCGTGTGCCTTGGCGACACGAGCGACTTCAAGCGGCAACTCTAAATCGACTTGTTTGAACGCTTCTTGTGAACCAGCGACCGCGATCGTTGTGCCGAGTGCACAATAGACGTCATCGATGTGTGGGAGCGCCGCATCCATCTCCTCGAATCCGACGACCTCGTGTAGTTTCGGATGACTCCATCGCTTCGAGCGACGGACGACAATCCAGACCGCATCATAACGGTCACTCTCTAACAACTGTTCTACCAATTCGCGGCCAATCAAGCCTGTCGCGCCTACGACAAGTGCAGTTTTCCCCATTCGTGACTCCTCCTAGACTACTATTTCCTTCAGTCTAGCTGACTTGTCGTTCCTCGGCAATGATCGTCGTGGGACGGAAGCGGTCCATCATACGGAAAAATCCGTTCAATAGGAGCGCCGTGAACGAGCCTGCCACGATGGCACTGTCTGTGAACAATTGAAGCCATTCCGGCATATTGGCGACGATCGCCGGGTTAGCGGTGATGCCGAGTCCGACACCAATCGAGAGTGCGATGGTAATCAAGTTCTCGTTTTTCGAAAAATCAACCTGGCTCAGAATCCGAATACCGGAAGCGGCGACCGTTCCGAACATGACGAGCATCGCTCCACCTAAAACAGGCTTTGGAATCAATGTCGTGAATGTGGCGACTTTCGGAAGGAATCCGAGCAAGATGAGTAACCCACCTGTCCAGAAGATGACACGGCGCGATTTCACACCTGACAATTGAACGAGTCCGACATTTTGACTAAACGTCGTGTAAGGGAAGCTGTTGAAAATCCCTCCGAGAATCGTTGCGACACCTTCCGCACGATACCCTTTCGTCAATTCGTTCGCACCAATCGGCTTTTTCGTGATATCGCTGAGCGCCAAGAATACACCGGTCGATTCAATCATCGAGATAATGGCGACGAGCGTCATGACGAGGATGGCAGACACATCGAATGTCGGCATCCCAAAGTAGAACGGCTGGACCATTTGGAACCAACCCGCTTCCCGGACAGGACTGAAGTCCACGAGACCGAGCGAAGCAGCAACCCCTGTTCCGATGAGTACGGCAAAGAGGACAGCAGCGGCGCGTGTGAAGACAGTACCGACACGGTTCAAGATGAGAATGAGTAAAATCGTCAAACCACCTAATCCGAGATTCTGCATCGATGCGAATCCAGGCTCACCTGGCATCCCGCCACCGATGTCATTAATGGCGACCGGAATCAGTGAGAGACCGATGATCGTCACGACCGAACCGAGAACGACCGGCGGGAAGAAACGTGCGAGCTTCCCGACAAATCCCGAAATGAGGATGACGATGAACCCACTGGCAATCAAAGCGCCATAAATAGCCGTAATTCCATTTGCGCTTCCAATCGCAATCATCGGACCGACCGCCGTGAACGTACATCCGAGGACGACCGGCAATCCAACACCCGTAAAGCGTGTCGTCCATACTTGTAAAAGCGTTGCCACCCCACACATGAATAAATCAATTGCCACGAGATAGGCGAGCTCGGTCGGCCCAAGCCCGATGGCACCACCGACGATGAGCGGGACGATGGCTGCTCCCGTGTACATGGCGAGCAGATGCTGAAATCCGAGACTTGCCGTCTTAAATGTATTCATCGAACGACCTCCACGAATGAGATGTGGTCTTTCTCTAATTTCGCGATACGCGCTAGCGATTCGACGCGATAACCACGCTCCATCAGTTTATCGCGCCCTGGTTGGAACGATTTTTCGATGACGATGCCAACACCTGAAACTTCTGCACCTGCCGCTTCGACGAGTTGTGTCAGCCCAAGTGCCGCTTCCCCGTTCGCGAGGAAGTCATCGATGACGAGAACGCGTTCGCCTGGTAAGACGAAACGTCGGCTCAAGCTGATGCGGTTCGTCTCCTGTTTCGTGAACGAGTAGACATCCGCTTCGACGAGGTCGTCTTGGAGCGTCAGCGATTTCCGCTTACGCGCGAATACGAACGGGACGCCCATCTCAAGCGCCGTCATCATCGCTGGGGCAATCCCGCTCGATTCGAGTGTGACGATTCGGTCGATTTGAGCGTCTTTGAAACGCTCTGCGAACTCTTTGCCGATGGCTTGCATGAGTGCAGGATCGACTTGATGATTCAAGAAAGCGTCAACTTTCAACACTTGATCGGATAAGGCCCGACCCTCTTCACGGATTTTGTCTTCTAACTGCTTCATTGTTGTTCCCTCCAATAAAAAATGCGATTCGTCACCCCTCATCGGGAGGCAACGAACCGCATGGAAATCAACAACAGCATACGACAAGCGCCACCCGTAGTCGAACCATTTACGGTAGTTCGGTAGAGACTTGCGGACCATATTTCCGCTGATATACGAGTGCGAATCTATTTATATAAGATAAACTTTATTGTAGACGAGCTGACGAGAAATGCAATAGGTTGGAATCAAACGGTGAAATGTTCGATTTTTCTGAAACTGCTGTATACTGTATGTATTGGATATGAGAGAGGAGCTTTGCCCTTATGAAGTTATTCGTATTAGGCGCAACCGGTCGGACCGGACATCAATTCATCGACCAAGCCATCGAGCACGGTCATGACGTCACCGCGTTCGTACGTGAACAGAAAAAGTTGATTCGGACCCCACAACTTGAAATCATCGAAGGCGACTTATATGACATCGATGCGTTAACAGAAGCGATGCACGGTCATGATGCGGTCATCAGCTGTCTCGGAACGGATTTGAGCGATCCGGACTTTTTAGCGAGTGTCACGGACAAGCTCGTCCCCGCGATGAAGACGAACGGCATCTCTCGCGTCGTCTATTTAGCCTCAGCCGGGATCGACAATGAGATCCCGGGACTTGCAGGGAAAGCCATTACGTTCATGCTCCGGAAACCGCTCCGTGACCATCGGGCAGCCGTGGACTTATGGCGCAACTCGTCATTCGATTATACGATTGTGCGCCCGATGCAATTGACGGACGGTCCTCGCACCTCGACGTATCGTACGGCCATCGACGAGGTACCGGATAACGGGAAACACATCTCACGGGCAGATGTCGCCCAGTTCATGCTTCACGCCATCGAAGAGAATGAACACGTACGGGAGTCAGTCGGACTGGCGTACTAATTTGATTAGATTCATGCTACAATATCGGGTAGTTTACTTTGAAAGGAACGAAAACGAATTATGAGTATATTAACGGTACAAAACTTGAGCCACGGCTTTGGTGACCGCGCTATTTTGAACGATGTCTCTTTCCGCCTCTTAAAAGGGGAACACATCGGTCTCGTCGGAGCGAACGGTGAAGGAAAATCGACGTTCATGAACATCATCACACGCAAACTGCAACCGGATGAAGGGAAAATCGAATGGGCGAAAAATGTCCGTGTCGGTTACCTCGATCAACATGCGGTGCTCGAGCGCGGGATGACGATTCGCGACGTCTTGAAAGGTGCTTTCCAATACTTGATTGACATGGAGACGCGCATCGGCGAACTCTACATGGAGATGGGTGACGCGACACCTGAACAGATGGAAGACATGCTCGCTGAAGTCGGTGAACTTCAAGAGACGCTCGACTCGAACGACTTTTATATCATCGATGCGAAAGTAGAAGAAGTCGCACGCGGTCTCGGTATTTTAGATGTCGGTCTCGACCGGGACGTCACGGATTTGTCAGGTGGGCAACGTACGAAAGTATTGCTTGCGAAGTTGCTTCTCGAAAAGCCAGATATCTTGCTCCTCGATGAGCCGACCAACTATTTGGATGAAGTGCATATCGAGTGGTTGAAACGCTACCTCCAAAACTATGACAATGCCTTCATCTTGATCTCACACGATATCCCGTTCTTAAATAGCGTCATCAACTTGGTCTACCATATGGAAAACCAAGAGTTGAACCACGCTCGCAACTTGAAGCCGCTTATAAGCGTCAACAAGCCGAGATTGCTGACTTGAAAGACTTCGTCGCACGGAACAAGGCACGCGTCTCGACACGAAACATGGCGATGTCACGTCAGAAGAAACTCGATAAGATGGATGTCATCGAATTGAGTGCGGAGCGTCCGAAACCGGAATTCCGCTTCCTGCAGGCCCGTACATCGGGACGCCTCATCTTTGATGCGAAAGGTCTCGTCATCGGATACGACGAGCCGCTCTCACGTCCGCTCGACCTTCAGATGGAACGCGGTCAAAAGATCGCCCTCGTCGGAGCAAACGGAATCGGGAAGACGACGCTCTTAAAGAGCTTGCTCGGATTGATCAATCCGCTTGAAGGAACCGTCGAACGTGGTGAGTTCCTCGAAATGGGTTACTTCGAACAAGAAGCAGCAACGAGCAACAACACATGTATCGAAGAGATTTGGAGCGAGTTCCCGTCACTCAACCAACAACAAGTACGCGCGATGCTCGCGAAGTGCGGACTCATGACGAAACACATCGAAAGTAAGATTTCCGTCCTCAGTGGTGGTGAAAAAGCGAAAGTTCGTCTTTGTAAACTTCTCAACAACGAGACAAACCTTCTCTTACTCGATGAGCCGACGAACCACTTGGACGTCGACGCGAAGGAAGAGTTGAAGCGTGCGTTGAAAGAGTACAAAGGAAGTGTCCTCCTCATCAGTCACGAACCAGAATTCTATGAAGATATCGTCACAGACGTCTGGAACTGTGAGTCGTGGACAACGAAAGTATTTTAATTCAGTAAAGGACGTGTCGTATGGCGACTCCAATTCAAACGAATGAACGGATTATTTTGTATGACATTATCCGAGGGTTTGCCCTCTGCGGCATTTTCTTCGTCAATATCCCGAGTATGCTCGGGAGCGACTGGATGTTCGGTCGTCCCGATTATTATGGTAGCGACTTGTTTGTCCGCACGCTCTTTGACTTGTTCGTGCAGACGAAGTTTTATACGATTTTCTCCCTCTTATTCGGGATCGGCTTTTCGATTTTCCTCGAGCGTTCTTACGCTCGTGGCGAATCGGTCAGTCGTTACATACGCCGTATTGCAATTCTTTTCTTATTCGGACTCGCACACTTGGCGATTTGGTCAGGTGATATCCTTCACACGTACGCGATGTGGGGCTTATTGCTTCCCCTTTTCTATAAGTTGAGCAACCGCGCCATTCTGACGTGGGCATGGGGTTTGCTGATTGGAAGTATCCTTCTGTTATACGGAACTTCCGCGTTGAGTGAATGGAGCATGGGTGGAAGCTATTATGGCGGCATCCCGTTCCCTGATGTATTCAATCAAGGGTTTGGTGCCTGGTTCGATTATCGATATTCTATCGAAATCTTTAATGCCTTCTCCAACTCGTTCGTTGTCGGTTTCGAGATCCTCAGTCTATTCTTATTCGGACTGTATATCGGACGTGAACGAAAACTTCTGACGTGGCGTCTAGAAAGCTTGATGCGTACGGCCATCATTTGCGCCGTCCTCGCCCTTCCATTCTTCGGCGTGATCATTTGGTATCATTACGGTGAAGGGTATGCATACTTCTGGCTAAACTTGTTCGCCGTCTTGATTTCCGGGAAGTTACTCGCCACGACTTACGTCTGTCTGTTCACAGTAGCCGTTCGTAAAGGTCGTACGTTCGCGCCGCTTCAAGCGCTCGGACGGATGGCACTCACGAATTATTTGACGCATACGCTGATCGTGTTCTTACCGGTGATCGCACTCGGTGCGTACGGGGCGCTCTCTTTAACCGAAGGGTTATTCCTCAGTATCGCAATCTTGATTGTCCAGGCGTTCTTCTCGATGTGGTGGCTAAAAAATCACCGTTACGGACCGTTTGAGAAGCTATGGCGTTTAGGGACATATGGAAGACAAACGAAATCATCCTAAGATCGGACTTCATTGTCCGGTCTTTTTTTGTACAGGTAGGAAATTCCAGATTCACATGCTATTCTGATGAAGGAAAACGCTTGCATGAATGAGGAGGAACGTATGTCACAGACAGCCATCGAGGTCCGCGATCTCGTGAAACACTATCAAATTTTAGAACGTGATGCCGGCTTAAAAGGCGCCATTAAAGCCCTATTTTCAAGAAAGTATCGCATCAAAGAAGCCGTGAAAGGAATCGACTTGTCCATCGCTCCAGGCGAACGCGTCGGATACATCGGTTTTAACGGTGCTGGAAAATCGACAACGATCAAAATGCTCGCCGGCGTCCTTCGTCCGGATGCCGGAGGTCCTGGAAAATCGACAACGATCAAAATGCTCGCCGGCGTCCTTCGTCCGGATGCCGGATCCGTCCGTGTCTTTGGCATCGATCCACACGAAAACCGAATCCAAAACGCCCGTCAAATCGGAGCGGTCTTTGGTCAGCGAACACAATTGTTTTGGGATATTCCTGTTCGGGAGTCATTCGACTTACTTCGGGAAATCTATGAAGTGCGGCGTTCAGAGTTCGAGGAAACCGTTGCCTGGTTTATCGAACAACTCCAGCTGGAATCACTTCTCGACGTGCCTGTCCGTCAATTATCACTCGGACAAAAAATGCGATGTGAGCTCGCAGCCGCCTTCTTGCACCGTCCTCGTGTCGTGTATTTGGATGAGCCGACAATCGGTCTCGATATTGACATTAAAGAGACGATTCGGGCGTTCATTCGGGAAATCAGTGATGCTTGGGGCACGACGGTCATTTTGACGACACATGATATGCAGGATATCGAAGAAGTGTGTGATCGAGTCATCGTCCTGGATGAGGGACGAATCATTTATGATGACCGCATTGAGACGCTCAAGCAGACGTTCAACAATGAACGCACCCTTGAAATCACACTCGACGAAGGAACGACATTCGTCATTCCGCCATCGGTGACAGGACTCATTACGGAACTCGCTTCAGAGACAGATTCGATTCAACTGGCATTTAACCATCATGAGATTTCAAGCGGACAGTTGATTCGTGAAATCGTGAACTGCAATCAAGTGAAAGACTTATCCGTTGTCGTACCGAAAATGGAGACGTTAATCCGAAATCTTTATCAGCCTGAGGTGAGCGCATGAGGCTTCAAAAATATGTGGCACTCGCCGTCTCACAAATCAAAGTCGATATGGCCTATACGGCTTGGTACTGGGCGAGCATGTTCTCGGTGACGATGCGCCTGTTCATTTTATATTTCTTTTGGCAGGCTGTTTACGAAAATAAGACCGATGTATCAGGCATCTCGCTTTCGATGATGTTGACGTATGCAGTACTTGCAACGATGCTCGATCAATTCCGTGGCGGTGCCGGACGTGAACTTGCTCACCTCATCAAACATGGTGGTGTCGCCGTCGAACTGCTCCGCCCTTATCATTTACTGGATAAGTTACTCGCTCAAGATATCGGGACGAAAACGTCGACATTTTTCCGGTCGACGTTGCCTCTCCTCGTCATTGCGATGCTGTTTATCGGGGTTGACCCTCCGACGTCCCTCGAGAGTGTGTTCGCCTTCTCAATCAGCGTCGTACTCGCGATTCTACTTGCGACACTAATTGATTTACTCGTCGGCGTGTTGTCCTTTTATACGGTAAACGTATGGGGACTTTCCGTTTTACAGGAGGCGATCATTACGATTATGTCCGGGGCAATCATCCCGCTGACACTCTTCCCTGACTGGTTCCAGACAATCAGCTTGTATTTACCGTTCGCCTCACTCGTCTATGTACCTGTCGCCATCTATACAGGTGGGATTGATGCATCTGCTATATGGTCGTCGATTTTGATTCAAGTCGCTTGGGTCGGGACCTTCTTTCTATTTGTGCGACTCTTATTCGCGTATGCGGTTCGGAAAGTGACGGTGTTTGGCGGATGAAACGATATGCGAAACTATATTGGCTCTATGCCAAAAATCACTTCAAAGTGATGATGGAATATCGGATGGACTTCTTGATTGGCGTGTTATCGGTCTTCGGTCAACAATTTGCCGCCCTCTTCTTTTTATCGATTGTCTTCCAACACATCGAATCGCTGAACGGTTGGGGCTTTTACGAGATTTTGTTCATCTATGGCATCGCGTTTTTAGGTCGGGCTGTCCATCATATCTTTTTTGATAACCTTTGGACGATTGGCTGGCAGTACATCCGTACGGGAAACTTGGACCGTATTCTCATGCGTCCCGTGAATCCGCTGTTCCAAATCGTCGCGGAGCGGGTTCAACAAGACGGATTCGGTCAACTCTTGATTGGGGGGAGCGTACTCTGGCTCGCCTCGAACGAACTCGGGATGTCGTGGAGTATGATGGATATCCTAGTCCTAATCGTCATGGTCCTCGCGAGCGGGATGATTTATATCGCGGTCAACTTATTCTTTGCGACGTTCTCGTTTTGGATGATCGACAGTTTGCCCGTCGTGTTCGCCGTATTCAGTTTGAGTGATTTCGCCCGTTACCCGATGACGATTTACTCGAAGGTGATCATGTTCGTCTTAACGTACATTATCCCGTTCGGCTTCACGGCATTTTATCCGGCGATGTACTTCTTTGAAGGACGTGGGTTCACCATGTTTGCACTAGCAACCCCGCTTGTCGCAATCCTCTCACTCGTCATCGCCTATCGATTTTGGTTGTTTGGACTGCGCGCTTTTGCAAGTACAGGTTCTTAATAAGGAAAGGGTGAGTGGATGAAGATTGTTCAACAGTGGAATCAGGAAGATCGCGAATACATTCGACAGCGATTGATTGAATATAATGCATCTCAATTACCGGATGAAGTGAAGCACCCCGTCGAACATGTGAGTTTCATCGTTCGAGATGACGACGATCAGATTGTCGGTGGGGTGACTGGTACGGTATTTTGGTACACGATGCACATTCATTTCTTATGGGTGGACGAACAGCTTCGGGGAGAAGGATATGGAACGAAATTAATGAAGCGTATTGAACAGTGCGCCATCGAGCATCAGTGCGGTCTCATACAACTTGACACGTTCAGTTTCCAGGCACCTGACTTTTATATCGGACTCGGTTATGAAGTCGTTGGGGTAATCGAGCACCACGCGACAGTAGAGCATCAACAATATTATTTGAAAAAAACTCTTCTCAAACAAAATTAAAACTGCAGACGAATGAACGTCTGCAGTTCCGCTCGAGGCCAAGGCTTCGGGTTTTTATTTTGTCGCCGCTTCAGTTAAAACTGGCACGATTTGCTTCTTACGCGAGACGACGCCCGGAAGTGTCGCCAATCCGTTTTGGAGCGTCACATTGAACGCTTGTTCGAAAAGTTCTGGTTTTGGTCCGACGACAATCGCTTCTGAGTCGTTCGTCAAAATGTTCGTGATGGCGAAGACGAACAAGTCTAAGTTTTTCGCCGCAACCGTGTTCGCGATTGCCGCTTCAACTTCCTCTTTACGGTTCAAGACATCATTCGCATCGACCGTGTTCACTTGCGCGATCTCAACACGATAGTCACCCATTGCGAATTCTTTCGCATCGAGTGAGATGAGCTCTTCAATCGTTTTTTGGCTAAGGTCTGCACCGGCTTTGAGCATCTCAAGCCCGTATGCTTCTGCATCGACGCCAGCAATCTCAGCAAGTTCTTTCGCTGCTTTGATATCCTCATCCGTGCATGTCGGCGATTTGAAGAGAAGTGAGTCCGAGATGATGGCTGAAAGCATCAAACCGGCCATGTCCGCTGCGATTTCGACACCGTGCTCTTTATACAACTTCAATAAAATTGTCGCTGTACATCCGACTGGCTCGGCACGATAGTAGAGCGGGTCTGCCGTTTGGAAGTTCGCGATGCGGTGGTGGTCGATGACTTCAAGGATTCGAACGTCTTCGATGCCGTCTGCACTTTGCTGGAACTCGTTGTGGTCGACTAAGATGACTTCTTCTGCCTCACCTGTTACGCTTTCAATCAAACGTGGTGCCTTCACGCGGAAGTGATCGAGTGCGTATTGCGTTTCTCCGTTCACTTCACCGAGACGGACCGCTTCTGCGTCCATCCCTAATTTCTTTTTCAACTCCGCATAGGCGAGCGCTGATGTGATCGTATCGGTATCTGGATTTTTATGTCCGAAGACTAGTACTGTATTCATATCTCATTCTCCTCACTAAATAGTTTTCCCTTATCCATTATAACGTCCACGGCATTTCTTTCAATTCCCAAACAAAAAGAGCCGTGTCGGCTCTTATGATTGTTCGTCTTCATCTGTCTCTTCGAGGTCGGAATGATCTCCTTTTGAATCTTCTTCGTGGGAGATATCCGGTTGATCTCGTTTCAACTTCTCTTTTTCTTCTTGTTCACGCTTTTCTTTGTCTGACATATCGTGTCATCCTTTCGAAAATCCGACTTGTCATAATCTGTTCCCCAAGCCAGATTTCGTCAAACGACATTTCATCAAACGTAAACAAACTGAAACGTCAGGCTTGAACGAAGACGATTTCTTCTCCGCGAAGTTCGACTTTCACGTCTTGTCCTTGGAACAACCACTCATCTTGTTCCGCCACGACGAAACGAATGCCGTCTTCTTCGGTCTCAACAGCCGCATTGTTCACGTCTTCTGTGATGACTCCCACGGAGAAACCGTGCGTCAAGTCTGTCGAGCCCCCATATTTTGCAAACAAACGAACCGTTTGACCCGCTTCGACTTCCATTTCTTCTTTAAACCATTGGAGCGCTTCTTCTGTTACTTGAATCTTCATAACATTTCCTCCTCTCAACTACTTCTTTCATTCTAAACGTTTCAAAAGAGTCGAGCGAGGATGTTGCCTAAAGTGTCATTCCCGCTTGATAGCTGACGGTCATCCCGTGAATCTCTGGAATGGCTCCGTTCATCTCAGCGAGTGTCGTTTCGAACAGTTGACGACCAATCTGTTCATTCGGAGAAAGCATCGTCGACAGCCCGAACGCCCGACTAATCGGATGTCCGTCAAACCCTAGCATGGCAACTTCCTCAGGAATTGCGACGTGCCGTCGTTGCATCTCCCCTAAAAATCCAAGAGCAACATAATCAGACGAGAAAAAGAGCGCTCGAGGACGCTCTTTTTGAGAGAGGAACGTTTCTGCTAACCGAATACCGTCCTCACTCGTCAAATAACCGGTCCAAATCCATTGCTCACGCGCATGCGCTACTTCATCGAAATAGGCTTGCTGACGCGCAAGGGAGCTCGGACTATGGCTTCTTGACAAGATGATTCCAATCTCTTCATATCCATGCTCCTGTAGCACATGAATACCTGACACGAACGATGCATAATGGTCGACATGAATGGATGAGATCGTCTCCGGTGCGCCGACGGTCGCTACGGCAATCGGTCCGTATGCACGATACGTCTCCATTTCCTGAAAGGACATTTCGTGCGACAAGACGATCGCCCCATCGACTTCGCGATGCTTCAATAAATCGAGTGCTTGTCGCTCCTCACTCAGCTTATACTCCGTCTGCCACATGACGAGTCGATAATCGTGCTCGAGGGCCGCTTTTGCGAGCCCGTTGACGAAGAGACCGTAATACGGATGATCCATATAAGGTAAGATGACGACGACGCGTTGTGTTTTCCCCGTCGACAACGTCAACGCCTGTTGATTTCGCAAATACCCGAGCTCTTTCATCGCCGCATGGACACGGGTCCGTTTTTCCTTCGATACATACGGATGCTCGTTCAACACGCGCGAGACCGTCGTCACCGATACGTCGGCGTGCTTCGCGATATCTCGAATGTTTGCCATTCGCCCCACCTCAACTTGTCAGTCTTTGCATATAGTGTACCCACTCTGCTTGCTGACTGTCACCTCTTTCGACGACTTGACTTCGAATCGCTTGAACAAGACGGGAGCGTTCCTCTAACGGTAAATGAAGAAACTCTT
The DNA here is from genome assembly GCF_028823655.1 of Exiguobacterium sp. B2(2022). Classification (NCBI taxonomy): domain Bacteria; kingdom Bacillati; phylum Bacillota; class Bacilli; order Caryophanales; genus Exiguobacterium; species Exiguobacterium sp. B2(2022). The sequence goes on from NZ_JAPEHX010000045.1 coordinate 21,735, forward strand.
CCTGGAAACGGGTACACAACATTTTTCCAAACGGCGTATACAACTGATTGATGACGAGTTCGTATACGATTCCACTGCACCATGTCTTCCACGTTGTCGGTTTCATATCGGTTCCCCTCCCTTTGTCTATACCGTATCTTCTGAAACGCGTTTCAGAGCAAGGTCTTTTTTGAAAAAAGTTTATTTCCGAACATTATTTATTTGTAACTTTCATTTTTTATGTTTTTTACTCAAAACAATTGACGGGAATCAAACATTTTTGTATAGTCATCAAGTTGATAACGTTAATTTATACATTTTTCTCAATTAATGTTCGGAAATAGACCGAAATAAGGAGTTTTATCGATGAATATTTTTCAACTGAAACAACATGGTACGAATGTTAAACAAGAAGTGACAGCCGGAATCACAACGTTCGTGACGATGGCGTATATCTCTGTCGTCAACCCGGCGATCCTTTCTGACGCAGGGATCCCGTTCGCTCAAGCTTTCACGGCGACAATCATTGCCATCCTCATCGGAACAGGCTTAATGGCATTTTATGCGAACTTACCGATTGCTGTGGCACCCGGGATGGGTCTCAACGCTTTCTTCGCTTACACGCTCGTCGCCCAAGAACAAATCGCACCATCCGCCGCACTCGGCGTCGTCTTCGTCTCGTCCGTCTTCTTTTTAATCCTGTCGCTTTCTCCGATTCGGACGAAACTGATTCAAGCGATCCCGACTTCGCTGAAACATGCGATCACGACCGGAATCGGTCTCTTCATCGCTTCGCTCGGATTGAAGTTATCGGGATTGATTGTCGCGGATGAGGCAAACTTGGTGCGTCTCGGTGACGTATCCTCACCAGAAGTGTTACTCGTACTCGGTGGTTTAATCGTCTCGGCACTTCTCTTCTCGAGAAATGTTCCAGGTTCTTTATTGATTGGGATGGTACTCACTGGAATCGTGGCTTACTTCATGGACATCTTACAAATCAACGGTGTTACGGCAATGCCGACACTTCCAGAAGGACTCATGGTCAACCCGGTAACAGCATTTAGTGATGTCATTCAATATGGATTATTCGGTGCCGTCCTCTCGTTCTTCCTCGTCACATTGTTCGATACGACAGGTACACTTGTCGGTGTCGGGAAACAAGCCGGTCTCTTAAAAGAAGACGGAACGATTGAAAATGGTCACCGTGCACTCTTTGCCGACTCGCTTGCCACAATGGGTGGTTCACTTGTCGGAACGAGCCCTTCGACGGCATACATCGAGTCTGCAGCCGGTGTCGCACAAGGTGGACGTACGGGCCTCACAACGGCCGTCGTCGCTGGTTTGTTCGGATTGACGCTCTTCTTTAGCCCGCTCATCGGTGCCATCTCTGGTGTCGCGGCAATCACAGCCCCTGCACTCATCATCGTCGGGGCGCTCATGTTGACGAACGTCCGTTATATCGACTGGAGCGACTTTAGCGAATACTTCCCGGCCTTCATGACGATTTTGATCATGCCGCTTTCAGGAAGCATTGAACGTGGGATCGCATTCGGGTTCATCTTGTACCCAATCTTCAAAGCGATGAACAAAGAAACGGTCCACCCGCTCATCTATTTGTTCGGCGCACTCTTCATCTTGGAAATGTTCTTCCTATAATTTAGACACAAGATCTTCGTCATATGACGAGGATCTTTTTCTGTTATACGTTCTTCCATCCTGTTTTATATCAGAAAAGAGATGAATATCTGTTCAGTGAGATGCGTTATCAATTAGACAGGATTTTACAAATAAATCAGTTTTTCTCTCCATTTTTCTGTCACTTTGCTACGTATTGTGAAATAATGACGTTGAAATCGCTATCATGAGAAGAAAGAAGGAATGGCTATGCCGAATGTAGCTTTATTCGTCACTTGTTTATCAGATACGTTGTTTCCATCCGTCGGACAAGCGACAGTCGAACTGCTCGAACATTTAGGGTGTGAGGTGACCTTCCCTTTTGAACAGACGTGTTGTGGGCAACCTGCTTATAACAGCGGCTATCATGAGGAAACGAAAAAGATCGCCAAGCACATGATTGAAACGTTCGAACAAGCAGATGCGGAATATATTGTCGGACCATCGGGGTCATGTGTCATGATGATGCGCGACTATCCACATTTGTTCCAAGGTGATCCGGTATGGGGTCCTCGGGCAGAGGCACATGCCGCCAAAACGTTTGAGCTGACACAGTTCATCGTCGATGTGCTCGAAGTCACTGATGTCGGCGCTAAATTCTCCGCCAAAGCGACCTATCATGCGTCTTGTCATATGACCCGCCTTCTCGGAATTGAAGCGGCACCTGGAAAGTTGCTAGGAAACGTCGATGGCTTGACGATGGTCCCCCTCGCGAACGTACATAACTGTTGCGGGTTCGGAGGGACGTTCTCTGTCAAGATGCCGGACGTTTCGGTGCAGATGGTGGATGAGAAAGTCGAATCGATTTTACAGTCCGGTGCAGACGTTTTGATCGGGGCGGATGCATCGTGTCTGATGAACATCGGCGGACGCCTTCATAAACAGGGACATCCGATTAAAGTGATGCATATTGCCGAAGTCTTGAACGAAGGAGTGAAGCAAGCATGAGCATGGGGATTCGGTTAGATGAGAAGTTTCAGGACCGTCGGAAGGACGGGATTGAGGATGCGTTCATGCGGCAAGCCGTCAGTTCGGCTCAAAACCGACTGCGGGATGGACGGTTGGATGCTGCGGGTGAACTCGGAGACTGGGAAGCGTTCCGCGACCACTCGGAAGAGATTCGTCAACACGTGCTCGAGCATCTCGACTATTACTTGTATCAATTGAGCGAGAATGTCTCAAAACGAGGTGGGAGCGTCTTCTTCGCAGAGACGCCAGAAGAAGCGAACCGTTACATTCGGGAAGTCGTTCGTTCGAAACAAGCCAAACATGTCGTGAAATCAAAATCGATGGTCACAGAAGAGATTGGATTAAACGAGGCGCTCCAGGAAGAAGGATGTACCGTCGTCGAGTCCGACCTTGGGGAATGGATTTTGCAACTCGACGAAGACCCACCGTCTCATATCGTCGCCCCTGCCCTGCACAAAGACCGCAACGCTGTCCATGAGACGTTCACCGCTCACGGCTATGCCGGTTCAAACGATCCGACTGAACTCGGGCGCTATGCACGAAAAGAACTACGAAAAGACTTTTTAAAGGCAGAAGTCGGCATCACCGGCTGTAATTTTGCCATTGCGGAGAGTGGAGCCGTCGGGCTTGTGACCAATGAAGGGAACGGGCGCATGGTGACGTCACTTCCTGACACGGTCATTTCTGTCATGGGGATGGAACGGGTTGTCCCTTCTTATGAAGAGTTCGAAGTACTCGTCAATATGCTTTGTCGAAGCGCGGTCGGTCAACGCCTCACGTCATACATCACGACATTCGCCGGGACGCGCGCGGTCGGTGAAGTCGATGGTCCTGAGGAATTCCACCTTGTCATCGTCGACAATAAGCGTTCTGGCATTCTCGGTACACAGTTCCAATCGGTCCTGCAATGCATCCGTTGTGCGGCCTGTATCAACGTCTGTCCTGTCTATCGTCACATCGGCGGTCATGCGTACGGTTCAATCTATCCTGGTCCGATTGGTGCCGTCTTAGCCCCACTCCTAGATGGTTACGAGAACTATAAAGAACTTCCTTATGCGTCGAGTCTTTGTGGTGCCTGTACAGAGGCATGCCCCGTGAAGATTCCGTTACACGAGCTGTTGATTGAACACCGCCGCGTCATCGTAGAGGAAAAGAAACAATCACCTTTCGTGGAACGGATTGCGATGAAAGGTTTTGCCGTCACAGCATCAAGTCCGTTCTTATTCGAAGCAGCGGAACATGTCGCACCGTTTGCGACATCACCGTTCGCCACATCCGGTCAAATCGAAAAAGGACTGCCGGCTTGGACGGACTCGAAAGACTTGCCTCAACCGAACAAACAAACTGTCCGAGATTGGTTCAAGAAACGGGGGAACGCCTGATGAATCCTGGTACAATTACAAACCGTGAAGACTTTTTACAACGCATCGCCAAACAGCTCGGGCGTGAGGTCGACCTCACCCCACCGAAACGCGAGTACAAACATCGCCCACAAGACGACGTGTTAAAAGATGCGAGCGAAAAAGAGCTACTCGAGACGTTTCGCATGGTCGCGACACGAATCCATACCGATTTGGTGGAATGTGAATCTGCGAATCTCGATGATACGCTCCGCCTCTTGATTGAACGTTACGAAGGAACACGGATCCTCGCGGAAAACGATGACCGAATTTCCGCTTGGGCCCCCTCCACGAGTGAGACGTTCGCATGGTGGGATTCGACAACGCCGGACACGAGCCGAGAGCTCGCCGCACATGCCGACATCGGCATCACGATCGCAGATGCAGCGTTTGCGGAAAGTGCAACAATCGTTCAATATGCGAAGCCTGGAAAATCACGGACAATCAGTCTGTTACCGCAAGACCATATTGCGATCATCCCGAAATCTGTCCTTGTTCCACGTATGACGCAAACGGCACAACAGCTTGCCGCACTCGATCGAGATGGTCTCCATTCCCCGAACGGCGTCAATTTCATCTCCGGTCCGTCGAACTCAGCCGACATCGAAATGAATCTGATTGTCGGTGTTCATGGTCCTGTTCGAGTCGCCTATGTGTTGGTACATGATTTATAAGTATAGCCCCTCCACCGATCGTGAACTGCTCCCCGTCAAGTAGACAGGGCAAATAATGAAAACCAAACTAGG
>NZ_JAPEHX010000046.1:0-25716 GCF_028823655.1 Exiguobacterium sp. B2(2022)
AGTCCTTGCTCGATGCGACAGGTGATTCCCTGTTCTGTCAGGTAATGATAGTCACCTAGAAGTTCTTCCCCTTGTTTCCCGAACGCTTCACCGAAGCGAATCCATTTTAAGTTCCGAATCGTCCGAATCGTCACTAAAATGACGAACAAGATGGCAAGTACAATGATGAATAATGTTTCCAACGCATTCAACCCCTTCTTTACACAAGTTTAATAGGGTGGCGAGTTGAAAGCAATACGAACTGAACGTTATACTAAAATGGAAAAGAGGGGATTATATGAAAAAACCGATTCAATCAAGACGAGAGGCTATCTCGCTTCTTGAAGATCAACAAGTTCTCTATATTCGCATTCACAACGGACAAACGGGCATGATCAAGTCGACAGAGGAAGGGATTATCGTTGCCATCCCGAACGAAGAGACGGACAAGATTGACTTTCGCAAGCTAGAAGATATCGAAGCGTTCGAAGCATTCTATGACTTGACGCTCTCAAAACCAGGTATTCTGTATGTAAATGTTGAAGAGTAAATGACATGGAGAGCTTCACCAATTCGGTGAGGCTCTCCATTTATAAACTATTAAGATGATGGGAGCCAGACGGCCAACTTCTCTTGCAGCGGTTTTAGACGGACGTGATGTTGCTTGTGCAACAAATAACCGTCCGGACGAATGACTAAAATACCACGTTTCATAAACAGGGACTTGGCGAGTTCATTCCCTTGGTCGAAAAATGGACGACTCGTCTTCGACAAGGTGATGGTCTGAATGAACGGATGATGCTGATTTAAGTACTCATAGATTGACGTCAAATCACGTTTGCCATCGTCGAAAACGAGTACTTGGAAGCGACCGTCGGCAATCTCTGAAATCTTCGTCCGGAATCCATCATCTGTTCGTAAAATTTCTGTCTCTGGGAAAATCTTCCCTTCTGCGACGCGGCGAAACGGCATGCGTAGCGTTTTTGGATAGGATAGATGAAGCTGAGAGATCCGTTCCGTGATTTTTTGATTGACGAGATTGACGCGAGTGAAGACATCTGCCCCAATCGCTTGGAACGGTAATAGCATCGGCAACGTCGTCTGAAGCATCACAGTCGCGACATTTGTCGTCTGTAGTACATTTCTGGCAACATGTTCACGCTCATTCCGATACGTCGAGACGACTTGATGCGGTGCCCCCGTCTTCAAATGGAGCCATAGTTTCCAGCCCAAGTTGAATGCATCCGCAATCCCGGTATTCATTCCTTGCCCCCCGACCGGTGAATTGATATGGGCGGCATCACCCATTAGAATGACGCGATTATGGATGAACGTATCGACCATCCGGTTATGGACCCGAAAGAGCGAGAACCATTCGACATTGTGTATGTGAACGGGCATATGACTACGTTGCTCCACGAATTGTTGGAGGTCTGATTCGACGAACGACTCATCGGTCCGTAGGTTTCCTGTGATTCGAATCGTTTCATCCGTAAGTGGAAATACTTCGAGCACCCCTTGGTCCGAGAAGAAAATGTGAACCTCTTCGCGAGAAATCGGCCAATCGGCTTTCAAATCTGCCAATACCCACGCCTCTTTGAACGACTTCCCACTGAATGGGAGGGCGAGCATTCGACGAATCGAACTATTGGCGCCATCAGCGGCAACGACATACTTCGCTTCGACCGAACGATGAGTTCCGCCTTCAGCAGTCAAATGGGCGATTGTACGCGACGGATATTGAGTGATGGAAGAGAGTGATTCTCCACGCTTCACCGAGTGACCATGTTTTTTTAAGGCACGTTCTAAAATTTCTTCTGTTTCATTTTGACGAAGTAATGTCACGAACGGATATGGGGTGACAAGTTTTGAAAACTCGAGCTTTGCCGTCCATTGACCTGAGAAGTAGAGATTCCCTCGCTCAATCGTCCGTGCCCGTTCGAGCACTTCTTGTGCAACATCCAAACGAGAAAACACTTCAATTGTACGCGGTTGGATTCCGATGGCTCGAGAATTATCCGACGGGGTCGTTTTTCGATCGATGATTTGAAATGATACGCCATATCTGGCTAAGGTGAGGCCGAGTGTTAGGCCGGTTGGTCCGGCTCCAACGATTAGTACATCCACTTGTTCGTCCAAAGTGATCAACTCCTATCATTAATAATGATATTTCCGACATTGGCAGCGATTAAACGAAAAGTGGGGTATAGAACGGTATAGGATATTCGATGACGGAAGGTGAGTGAACGGTGTGCAGCCATGGATCAAAGAAAAGCAAATTCGAGATAGCTTTACAATGGAAGAAGATTATGAACAGACGGCAGCGGTTTTGATACCGCTCGTTGAAATAGAAAAAGAATGGCACGTCGTGTTTGAAGTACGTGCCCACACGATGCGGCAGCAGCCTGGAGAGATTTCATTTCCTGGTGGACGACTTGAAAAAGGGGAGACGCCTGTCGAAGCAGCGGTTCGAGAAACGTGTGAGGAGCTCGAACTTGACTCCAGTCAAATCGAGGTCATCGGTAAATTGAGGCCGCTCGCCACGCCCCATCGACAATTGATTTATCCTTTTGTGGGCATGTTGGCGGAGTTGCCGACCGTAAGAGAGACAGATGAGGTCGATCATTTGTTTACGGTACCGGTATCGACGTTGCTCATGATTGACCCGTTTCATGGTGAGATGGAATGGACGATGAACCCAGATCAAAATATTCCGTTAGACCGATTGGCGAATGCTAAAGCGTACAAAAAACGGGTAATTAAAATGAGAGAACCTTTTTATGAACATGAGGACTATATCATTTGGGGACTTACTGGAAAATTTTTGACACAATTTATTCAACGCATAAAAGAAAACGTATTCAAACCGACATAATTTCGTTATAATGATAGAAACAAATTTAGATTGGAAGTGAATGGGTGTGTCTGAAGAATTCCTCGTAGGTGATATCGTGAAGTCGACTCGTGAAGGATGGGTCGCAGAAGTGACCGCCGTACTGACCAATACTGTAATCGGAGACGTATCGATTATGGAAGAGTTCCAACAGCTCGGACTCGAGTTTGAGAAACAAGTTTTACTAAAATCAGAATTAGAATTGATTGAACGCGCCAGCTGACCTTTTTTCCGAAAGGGATGATTCAGGTGTCCATTGACAAAAAAGTACGTGAATGGCAAGAGGCGGGTTTGTTAGATGAAGCGACCGGTAAAAGACTAGTCGACTATGAACATAAACAACGGGCGGCTAGTGAGCAACATGATCACAAGCCGCCTGTTTTAGTCATTGTCGGTTCAATTTTACTGGCACTCAGTCTATTCAGCTTCGTCGCAGCTAATTGGCAGGCGATTCCCGACCTTTTGAAGATTGGATTATTTCTCATTTTTATGGTGGGGTTTTATGTGTTTGCCGAACGGGTCAGATTGAAAACCCCAAGGTACGTGACATTATTACGAGTACTAGGATTCGTCTCATCTTTACAACGTATAATCTGTCCGGACAGTTGACGTTTCTATTTTGGATTCTGTTCACAATGGCAGTCCTTCACCGAATCCTATATAAACACATCATCTTTTCGGTGATTTCCGCTATCACCGCATTTATGGCCGTAACGAACAGTTTCGAAAGTCTCGGATTGACGTTGATTGGATTTGCACTCTTCGTGACCTGGGTATGGTTCCATTTTGTAGAGGAATCGTTAGACCGAACGTTCGCTTGGCTTACCTTTTATGGCATTCTTAATATCTTTGGACAATATGTCGACTATGAAGGTAGACTATGGCCACTTTGGTCTCTTGTTATTCTACATGTGCTGCTTCTCATTTATCGAAAACAAGCTGCATGGCAAGCTGTATATTTGTTCGTCGCAGCCATCCTCTCCATCGGTTATTTGGTGAACGTCACGGAAAGCTGGCTCTCTCAAAGACCGCCTTCGATTATAGAGGCTACGCTTTTATCCATTGCGCTCGTTGCCGTCTACTTGATTCATCGTCGGAGCGATTTGATGTGGGTAAGTTTGCTCGCAGTCATCCCGTTCGCGTTGTTCGAGGACTCTGGTGTTCTTTTGGCGGTATTAATTGAAGTGATTGCATTGGCTTATCTCGTTCGTCAAGACATGACGAGACAACGAACCATCTTTGCCTTCATCTATTTCTTAGTCGTCCAGATGACGATTTATTTCATTTACGTTTGGGACCGTCTCGATATATCTCTCTTCTTCTTGATTGGTGCACTGATCGTCTTTGCGTTGTCACTCGGATTATGGTGGCGTAATCGTACGAGAAGGGATGTGACGACATGAAACGGTTGTCTACGTGGATCATTCCTGCCGTCCAAGTCATGATTGCGATTTTGTTTGTCATCCTTGTTTACGCCATCTCGTGGGTGGGGGAGACATACACGTTCAAGGGTAACTCGTTCGAACCGTATGATCCGTATTTTGGGGACTCGATTTATCTGGAGTACGATGAATTTGAAGGTCGTCATAATGTGGAGACGGGAACCGTTTACGTCTCGTTTAAACAAGGGGAAGATGGTTTTGCTGTCATCGACCGAGTCGAGTCAAAACCGTTTTTCGGAGGAGTACGCGCGAACTATTATGACCGTAACCTTTATATAGAAGAAATGGGGTCGTATCGTGTCCCTCTAGATGAAGTGGATAGGGTCGAGGGTGAAAAATCGTTCACAGTCGAAGTCGATGTTGCACCGTGGGGAATGCTCAGATTGCATGATTTAAAGCCAATTGAATAAGTAAACCGCATGACAGGGAGATTACAGGTTTGTTACAAGGATTATTGTAACGAATCTGTAATTTTTTTGTGAAAGCTAGTGGTAGCAACGTTTTTTGCAATTGTTACAATCTGTAACCACTTTTGAAGTCATATGTCAGGAATGTTTCACTTCGTTGAAATGGCTACTCGAATGTGACGGGTCGTGGTAAATTAACATCTGTTCGTTACATAACGAGAAAGGTGATGACCTTACTACGATGAAATTCATTAAATATATGATTCTATTTGGAACCGCGATGATGGGGATGTTCACATTTGTCGATCAAGCAGATGCTGCTCAGATCGGAATCGGGACAGAACAGAAGATTGTCCAAAATCCTCTTGAACTTGAACGACAAGCGATCGAAGAAGAACGACAAAAAGAAATCGCTCGTCAAAAGAAAATTGCTGAAGAAAAACGCATTGCTGAAGAAAAGCGTTTAGAAGCAGAACGTCTCGCTGCTGAAAAAGCGAAAGCAGAAGCGGAAGCAGAGAAAGCAAGACTTGCTAAACTCGAAGCAGAGCGTAAAGCGGAAGAAGCGCGTAAAGAAGCCGAACGTGCGGCAGCACAACAAGCAGCGGTTTCTTCGAGCAAGAAAACCACGGCAACACCGGTGTCTACGTCGCCGAATAAGAAAGTCATTACAGTCGAATCGACAGCATACTCGAATGATGTGGCTGATAACAAGGCGTATGGCGGTCGTGTCTTAACGGCAACCGGTCATGATGTCACAGATTCAATCTATTATAATGGGATGCGAATTATCGCCGTCGATCCGGCCATTATTCCATTAGGTTCTAAAGTCCATATTCAAGGTGTCGGTGACGCGATTGCCCTTGATACAGGCGGCAGAATCAAAGGACATATCGTCGATTTACTCGTCGATTCAAAACAGGATGCCATCCAGTGGGGGCGTCGAGCCTTTTTTTGTTTAACAAAGCAGAAAATAGGGCAAAATACTATTTGAATTTCCATTTTGGAAATAGTCGAGGAGGGATCAGGTTGATTGAGTTTCGGGATGTGTCAAAACGTTATGAGGACGGGACGTTAGCCGTCAAAGAATTAAGCTTAACAGTAGAAAAAGGAGAAATCTTTGTATTGATCGGACCTTCCGGTTGTGGAAAGACTACAACAATGAAAATGGTGAATCGTTTAATTGACCATACGGATGGAAAGATTCTAATCGATGGAAAAGAAATCTACCAGTTCAATATTTTCGAATTGCGTCGTAACATCGGTTACGTGCTCCAACAAATTGCTTTATTCCCCCATTTGACAGTGGAAGAAAACATTTCTGTCGTACCTGAACTATTGAAATGGAAAAAAGAACGAACAAAGGACCGGGTGACGGAATTGATGAAAATTGCCGGTCTCGATCCAAAACTACGTTCGAAGAAGCCTTCGGAACTATCTGGAGGTCAACAGCAACGTGTGGGTGTATTGCGCGCCTTAGCGGCTGACCCGGACGTCATCCTCATGGATGAACCTTTCTCTGCACTTGACCCGATTAGCCGTGGCCAATTGCAAGATGACATCAAACGATTAAATGACGAACTCGGAAAGACGATTCTGTTTGTCACACACGACATGCAAGAAGCGATGAAGCTCGGGGATCGCATCGCATTGATGAGGGATGGTGAATTAATGTTAGTTGGTACACCTGAGGAGATATTAGCGAGTGAAGACCCATTCGTCTTAGAATTTACACAACGCGGAAGAGGTGAGTTGGATGCTTGAGACGTTCCAAAATAGACAAGGACAGCTTGTCGAGGCACTGATTGAGCACTTACAGCTCTCTGTCGTATCACTTTTGATTGCCGTCTTAATTGCCGTACCATTAGGGATTTGGCTGACGCGTCGCAAGAAAATCGCCGAAACCGCCATTGGTGTCACTGCGATTATTCAAACAATTCCTTCGCTTGCCTTGCTTGGATTGATGATTCCGCTCGTCGGGATCGGGGCATTACCTGCCATCATTGCGCTTGTTTTATATGCGCTCCTACCGATTTTACGAAACACATTCACTGGTTTGAATGAAGTGGACAAATCGTTACTTGAAGCAGCTCGAGCTTGTGGGATGAAACCGAATCAAAGTTTGATGAAAGTCGAACTTCCGCTCGCCCTACCTGTTATCATGGCAGGTATCCGTACAGCGATGGTCCTCATCGTCGGTACGGCGACACTTGCCGCACTCGTCGGGGCAGGCGGACTCGGTACGCTGATCTTGCTCGGGATTAACCGTAACGATAATTACTTAATACTACTGGGTGCCATCCCGGCCGCCATTTTAGCTCTCCTGTTTGACTTCTTGTTACGTCAGATGGAAGGTGCGACAGCGACCCGTAATAAGACGAAATTGATTGCCGTCTCTACCGTACTCGCCCTCATCATCATTACACCGCTCGCATTTGGTCGTTCGCAAGAGACAGACCTTGTCGTAGCCGGGAAACTCGGTCCAGAGCCAGAAATTCTTATGAATATGTATAAGTTGTTGATTGAAGAAGAAACAGATTTGACTGTATCGGTGAAGCCGAACTTTGGGGAGACGACATTTGTATGGGGCGCCCTCCAATCTGGTGATGTTGACATTTATCCAGAATTCACCGGAACGGCACTCGCGAGTCTCGTCAAGGAGACGCCAGAATCAAACGATGCCCGTGAAGTATATGAACAAGCTAGAGAGGCGCTTGCCGAAGACGGGTACGTCATGCTCGAACCGATGCAGTTTAACAATACGTACGCACTCGCGATTCCACGTGACTATGCCGAGGCAGAAGGTATCTCTGCCATCTCAGATTTACGAAACGTTCAGTCAGATATTAAAGCAGGCTTTACACTTGAATTCACCGACCGTGAAGACGGATATCCAGGACTTCAAAACGAGTACGGATTTGATTTCCCTTCTGTCGTCTCGATGGAGCAAAAATTACGCTATCGTGCCATTTCACGAGGAGATGTCAATTTAGTAGACGCATATGCAACGGATCCTGATATTGCTGAGAACGATCTTGTCGTTCTAGAAGACGATCGACAATTCTTCCCGCCTTACCAAGGGGCACCGCTCCTGAAGGAAGAGACGCTTGAAGAGTATCCAGAAATTGAGGATGCGCTCAATCAGCTCGCAGGTAAAATCACAGACGAACAAATGTCTGAATTGAACCGTCGTGTCGCGTACGGAAATGAACGCGCCTATGATGTAGCGAAAGACTTCTTAGAACAGGAAGGGTTATTATGAGAGCATTGATTATTTCGAATCCGAAGTCTGGTACGAGCGAAACGATGCTCGGGGAAGTCCTCGGAACGATTGAATCGCTCTATGAAGAAATCATCATCAAGAAGACAAGAGAAATCGGGGACGCACTTCGATTTGCAAAAGAAAGTGGATTGTTCGACCATCTGATTGTCATCGGGGGAGACGGTACACTCAATGAAGTAGTCAATGGGTTGATGACGTTAGAGCTTGAGGAGCGACCGACAGTAGGAATCATTCCTGCTGGGACGTGTAATGACTTCGCACGAGCGCTCGAACTTCCCATTCAACCAACACAAGCCGCGAGCATCATCAAATCGAACCATGAGCAACATGTGGACGTGATTCAAGTAGATCAGATGTATGCCCTCAATTTCGTTGGAGTCGGATTGATTGCAGATACGTCACGCCAAATCGACCCGGATGAGAAAGAATCTTTAGGTTCAATCGGCTACTTTCTTGCAACCATCCGCCAATTTCGTGAAGCTGACCCGTTTCAGATTCGGTTACGTCGAGAAGATGAACTGCTTTACGAAGGAGACGTCAGTTTCTTATACGTAGGCAACGGGAGTTATCTCGGAACTGTACCGACGAAATTGGAGACGCAATCGTTTTCGGATGGCATGTTAGAGGTCGTTCACAGTTCGTCTATTGGATTTCCGATGATCCGACAATTGTTAGCCCAACAGCTCGGTCTCGATCAAAAATCAGAGGAGTGGAATCACTTTCAAACTTCACATGTTGAAGTTGAATTGAATGAGCCACAAGTCATCGATATCGACGGTGAACATTTCGAAACGGATCACTTATCAATCCAGATTCGAGAGCGGGCACTCATGTTTTTAACGCCATAAAGCATCAACAGAGAAAAGTATTCAGACTTTTCTCTGTTTTTATGTTGTCCTGACCCTTGAACCGTGTTAGTATTTCACTATTATTATGAAAATGAAATGAAAAACAGGAAGTAGGGGTAATCATGGCGCAAAACTCATTCGCCTCAAAAATTGGATTCATTCTAGCTGCCGCAGGGTCGGCAATCGGTTTAGGTGCGATATGGAAATTTCCATATGTCACTGGAACTAGTGGGGGCGGTGCCTTTTTACTCATGTTTTTGGCGTTCACATTATTACTTGGTCTGCCATTATTGATTGGTGAATTCATTGTTGGACGTTCAACTCAAAAGACGGCACTTCTTGCCTTCAAACAATTAGGGCATGGTCGTTGGAGCATTATCGGTTATTTAGGAGTCATCGCATGTTTCTTGTTGCTTTCCTTCTATAGTGTTATTGGAGGATGGGTCCTCATTTATATCGGTCTCGGTTTGAGTGGGACATTAACTGGTCGTACAGCTGACGAGTTCGGAGATGTGTTCGGAAATGTTGTGTCAACACCTGGCATCGCGGTACTCGGACAATTTTTATTCTTATTGATCACGTTATTGATTGTCTTACGCGGGGTCGAAGCAGGGATTGAACGGATGAGCAAGATTTTAATGCCGCTCTTGTTCATTAGCTTCATCGTACTTGTCGTCCGTTCATTGACACTCGACGGGGCGATGGAAGGAGTCCGCTTCTTCTTACAACCTGACTTCTCTGCATTGACGGGTGAGTCGGTACTATTTGCCCTAGGACAAGCCTTCTTCTCCTTATCGTTAGGGGTAGCGGCGATGTTGACATATGCGTCGTATATCAAGACGAAAGGGACGTTGAACCGTTCTGCGAACATGATTGTTCTATTGAACATCACGGTTTCACTCTTAGCTGGACTTGCTATTTTCCCGGCAGTCTTCGCTTCAGGACTTGATCCAGCTGAAGGCCCGGCGTTACTGTTCGTTGTATTACCAGCTGTCTTTAACCAAGTACCACTTGGCGGCTTCTTCATGGTGTTGTTCTTCCTACTATTCGCGTTCGCATCGATCACGTCGTCAATCGCGATGTTAGAAGTTGTTGTCGCGGGTGTGACAGATCGGTTGAACGAAAAGAAATCGACTTGGACGAAGAAGCAAGTAACCGTAACGGCAGCCATTCTCGTGTTCGTCGTAGGCGTTCCATCTGCCTTGTCATTCGGACTATTGAGTGATTTACAAATTTGGAATGGGCGTACGTTCTTTGATACAATGGATTACCTCGTCAGCTATATTTTGATGCCGGTCGGGGCGCTCTTGACATCGATTTTTGTCGGATACGTCGTCGATCAACGTATTTTGAAAGATGAGATTCAAACGTCAGAACCGGGTAAGAAGCTTTATCCGATCTGGCATGCGCTCATTCGCTACGTCATTCCTGTGACAGTAGCCATTGTTATGGTATCAACGTGGGTTACAACATAATGGACAAACCGTAGGCTTAAAGGTCTACGGTTTTTTTCATAGCACAACGGGAAAGAAGTCGATATAGGTATTCGTTTTTACACCTGTGGACGGAGGAAACAACAAATTTTATTATGCTAAAATGATAGGGATGACGAAACTTTTTTTGATAGGTTTCGTAATGTACAATAGAAGTAACATGAGATGAGGTGAAAAGAATGAAAACATGGATGAAATGGGCCCTGACAGGGGCAGTCATATACTTTGCCATCAACGTATTCGATTTCTCCTGGTTATTCATTATAGTAGGGGCGCTCGTCTTGAATGAAGTCTGGTCGACGAACAAGCGCAAAAACCGTCAACGAACACCAACAATGGTCGCGAAGCGTGCCAAGAAAAAACTGTTGCTCGATGAGGATGAGCCTTTCTCAGGTTCAAGAATCCTCAAGCCGATTGAGGAACCCGTCCCGGCGCGTCAATTCGAGGCAACGGACGATTTAGAACTTCAATTTTTGCAACGGACGATTGAACAAGGTTATGAGAAGCTACAACAGATTGACCGCGTCCTTCCTGAAATCAAAGATGTGGAAGTAAGGCGTGAGATGAAAGCTGTCTCCAAAGAAGCACACGAATTGTTCGAAGAACTTTTCGAAAATCCACAAGACGCAAAACATGTTCGAGACTTGTTCACATTCTACTTAGATTCCCTCGTCTCGGTCGTCTTGAAATTTAAAGAACTTGAAGGAAAACGAGTCGTCATTCAAGAAGAGACTCGAGAGCAATTAATCACGAATATGCGACTAATTGTCGATAAATTTAAAGAACAACGCGGACGTCTTCTTGAAGATGACGCCGTAGACTTCGAACGCGAACTGATCATGATGGAGCGAGTCTTATCTGATCAGCCGGAAGGGAGAAAGAAACATGACTTCATCGAATGAAACGAACTGGCAGTCATGGCCGGAAGAAGAGCTGACATCTGATACGAAAACGAAAACAGAAACAGAAACAGAGGGATTTAGCGACCCATCTGTGGAATGGTCATCTGTTTCACAACCTCACGAAGTACCAGCCATCCAAGCCAAGCCAGACGTGCCTCAAGAGCACCGTGAGCGAATTACACGATTGGCGGAGTCGATTGACATTAAAAAGACAGATTCGGTCATGTTGTTTGGCTCGAACGTTCAACGTGAACTTTCACAATTCTCTGACCAAATTCTGACGGAAGTTCGAATGAAAGATGGTGGGGATGCGGGGAAACTCTTGTCTGACTTAATGCAGAACGTCCGAAAGATGGACCCGGACATGCTTCAACCGGAGAAAAAGAGTTTTATGGACAACATCCCGCTCATCGGTCGTGCAAAGAAGAAAGCCGAAAACTATAAGCTTCAATTCGAAAAAATGAACGTCTATTTGGAAGAGGTCATCCATAACCTCGATCGTGCGAAGTTCGGTTTAATGAAAGACATCACGATGCTCGATCAAATGTATGATAAGAATAAGCGGTATTTCGAAGAGTTGAACGTCTATATCGCTGCGGGAGAAACGAAACTTGATCATGTACGTGAACATGAAATCGCGCCACTTCGTCAAGAAGTCGAAATTTCAAAAGATCAGTCTAAACTTCAACAGTTGAACGATATGATTCAATTGGCAGATCGGTTTGAGAAGAAGCTACACGATTTGAAATTGAGCCGTACCATCAGTCTACAAATGGCGCCACAAATCCGAGTCATCCAACAGAACAACCAAATCCTCGCTGAGAAAATCGAGTCAGCGGTCGTCAATACGATTCCGCTTTGGAAGAACCAAGTCGTTCTCGCGCTTAGTTTGACGCGTCAGAAGACGGCACTTCGTATGCAACAGGACGTGACGAAGACGACCAATCAGTTGCTTGAGCAGAACTCGAAGATGCTCAAAGACTCTTCGATTGAAATCGCTCAAGAAAATGAAAAAGGGATTGTCTCTGTGGAATCCCTTAAAGTCGCTCACGAGAATTTACTCTCGACACTTGATGAAACGTTACGCATTCAACAAGAAGGTAAACAAAAGCGTCGTGACGCCGAGCGTGAACTTGATCGGATGGAGCATGAGCTCAAAGAGAAAGTCATTGAGATTGCCTCAAAAAATAAAGAACTGCCAAAAGATACAGGATATTAAGAAGGGAAGTCTGAGCAATCAGACTTTCCTTTTCTACGAGGAGGGGCTTATATGGAGAAACAACGATTGTGGGACGAGACGTGGCTACTGTTCGCTGATATGATGGCAGAACGACATTCGAAGTGTGCATCGAAAAGCGTTGCCTGTGTCATCGTCAAAGATGAAAAACCGATTTCAATTGGTCTAAACGGTACACCTTCTGGTCATACGAACTGTAATGAGATTTATATCAAGCAAGAAGACGGCTTCTATAAGCATGCCGACTACGTTGCATCGTCGGATCTCGATATGATCAATGAGCCCGCTCGGCTCATCCGTGATGGTGTGACATATATCAAATGTACGGACCCGTATGATCATCATCACTGGTCGAAGCAACATGAGATTCATGCCGAAATCAATGCGATCGGAAAATTGGCTGCTGATTCGACGAATGCGTTCGGTGCAACGGCCTACGTCACTCATTCACCGTGTCATGCCTGCTCTCTTGCTCTGATTGCAGCGCGCGTCGCCCGCGTCGTTTATGCGGTCGGATATGAGCATGGTGATGGATTAGAATTAATGCGTGAGAGTGGGATCGAAGTGTTACATATGCCACTTGAAAAAATGTACAAAAATACATTGTAAACGTTTTCATTAGATGATATATTATTAATGTACTGCCAATGGTGTTTTACTCTTCCATTATTCGCCCCTCTTCGGAGGGGCCTTTTTTTTTGTTGTTCAAAATGAAGTGAGACAAACTTTACACATAATGTTCAATATTTCACAATATACTCTCTAAAATCTCTTATATAATAAAAGTAGATTCAGGAGAGGGGAATTTGTTCATGGAAAAACACGTTCGCTTTACAGATGGTGCATATGAAGTAGAAGCGTTAATCACACTTGAAGAAGTATGGGAAGATAAATTTGCGATTGGCATGCATCAGGAATTGGCAGTCAAATCGTTGACCATCAATGGAAATGAAGTTTCTGAGATTAAGCATGTCCGTGCACTTCTTCGTTACTATCCGACACTCGGGGTGTCAGGCATTTTGTTAGCACTCGATAAGGCAGCCGCTGAAATCGTTGCTTTATCAAAAGATCAAGATCCTGCCCTTCAATATGTTGAACTTGTAGCGCTCCAAATGGATGAGGCAGCGACAAACGACTTGAAAACTTTATACGCAGCGATGTGATTTTAATTGGGTGAACCATTTCACCCAATTTTTTGTTGCATCTATTCTTCGTTATGGTATGATATTTACAGATGAAGAAATGGAACGCCATATCGTTGTCAACCATAAGCATGGGGATCTAGATAGCTAGATCGCTGTCAAAAAGCCACGTTCATAGGAACGTGGCTTTTTTTTGTGCAATGATGTCGAATCCAGCGGCTACATCTTTAGCGAGGTGAGCATCTGATCCTAACGTGAAAGGGATATTCAATTGGCTCGCATATTTGGCGAGTCCTGCGACGTATGGCTCACCACATTCAGGCTTTCTAAGTCCGGCGGTATTAAAATCGAGACCGAATCCTCTGCCGGCAATCGCTCGCAAGAGACGTTCTTCCTCTTGTCTGACTGCTGAACGATCCCAGTCATAATTTTTTTGATATTTGATCGGTAAGTCGATGTGTCCAATCCGAGCGACTTGAATCGTTTCCCATGGAAAGCTAAGACTACGTTCAATCGAGTCATAATAAGCTTTCATCACGTTTTCAAATGAACCGAGCGCTTGAACGAGGTCGTCAAACGTTTCAGCAGAATAATCTATCGGCATATACACACCATCTACCAATAAAAAGTGTTGGGACAAGATGACTTCATCAAGAAGGGGAGCATATGGTTTTAACAAAGCAATCGTCTCTTCTTCTAGATGTGGTAACAAGTCGACTTCTAGTCCTACATTAATGTCAATGACCTCTTGATACTGACTTTTCATCTGATGCAACGTATTAAGGTAGTCAGGAAGGAGGTCAATCGACATCGCGGAGTCTTGATTCGGCACCGGATCGGTAAATGCCTGTGGGAACGGTGCGTGTTCTGTGAACGTCATCGTTTGCAGGTTTTTTTCAATCCCGACTTGAATATACTGTTCAATCGGGTCTTTTGTGCCGTGAGGACAAAATGGGGTATGCACATGGCCATCATGGGTAAAGTTAAACATCCGTTACACGTCCTTTTCAGTTCAATTGGTTGACAGGTGTTTCTCTGTTTGATAAATTTAACACACTACTTTAGTTTGGTAAAGTGATAATAAGATAAAGGGTGGTTATCATGATTTGGTCAAATTCGAAAGGTTCAATTCCAGAAGGATGGTATGAACTACAATCAGGAGATGTCATTCGACCAAAGCGGTGGATGCTGTCATTTTTAGAAAAGGCAGAGGCGAGCGGTTATGCTGTCATCGACCCGCCGTTACTCGAATACTATTCGCACTATCAAAATTTGGCGCTCTTTGACGAGTCGGCCTATTATCGTTTATTCGGGAATGACGGGGAACTTCTCGTCATGCGTCCTGACTATACATTGCAAATCGCAAGAAAATTAGCAGACGGTCATGAACCGATGCGTGTCGCATACGCTGGGGCCGTCTATCGTCGGACGATCAAGCATTCCGGTCAACCACATGAACGACAACAGCTTGGACTCGAGTGGGTCGACGGGGAAATGAAGGACAGTCATCTTATCGAATCATTTCTCGATATGACGGAAGGAGTCCTGCCTACTGAGCGTTTGACAATCAAAATCGGATCAGCGGCTGTCATCTCGCTCATCGCGAAAGAGACAGGAATTCAAGAACGGACATTCCGAAAAATCTTAGCACTTCGAAATTTAGAATCGCTACGTGAGTTAGCCGAAACGTATCGCTATCCATTGATTGCAAAACTACCATTTTTAATTGGGAATTCAGCGCTCGAAGAATTACGGGCTGAGGCACCAGAGTCTCTAAACGATGCCATCGATGAAGTCGATGAGGCCGTACAACATTTGCGTGCAATCGGTCTAGACGTATCGTACGATTTCGGTCAAACGGGAGATTTCGATTACTATTCAGGTTTGACCGTGACGGGAAGTGTAGAAGGAAAGCGTGTCCTTTCAGGGGGACGATACGATTCACTATATGGTCATTTCGGACACTCAAGACGAGCGTTCGGCATGTCACTCGATTTAGAACAGTTAGATGAGGTGATCAAATGAAGGTAGCGGTCGCGAAAGGACGAATCGAAAAAGCAGCTCGTCAATTTTTTGTCGAACGTGATTTACCCGTTTGGCCGGAGAAGCGGGGACGTGAACTCACAGTAAAAGCAGGAGATCATGAATTTATTTTCGTCAAAGGGGACGACGTCTATAAATATGTGATGCACGGAGCGGCTGATGTTGGAATTGTCGGCGGTGATATTTTACGAGAGAAAACGCCAGGTGTACTTGAAGTCGTCGACTTACCGTTTGGACGCTGTCGGATGGCCGTATGTGGTCCGAAAGTTCGACGTAATGGCACAAAGAAATTAAAAGTGGCGAGTAAATATCCGAACATCGCCATCTCACACTTCGCGTCAAAGCGACAAAACGTAGAAGTCATCGCGTTGAATGGGTCTGTGGAACTCGCTCCGTTAACAGGACTAGCGGATTGCATCGTCGACATCGTCGAGACAGGTGCGACGTTAGCAGCGAATGACTTAGAGGAATATGAAACGATTTTTTCAATCAATGCAAAATTCATCACGAGCGAAACGGCTTTGGCAGAGCAGCCTGACGAATTAAAGGCATGGATTCGAAAGCTGAGTCAGGAGGAGAATGCATGAGTACAGAAACGAATCGATCACGGCGAGAAGCTTGGGCGGAAGCGGTCAAACCAATCGTAGAAGCGGTTGAGGCACGCGGAGATGAAGCACTCCTTGAATGGACGCGTCAATTCGATGGGGTCGACCAAATCGAGTCTATCGATTTGTCTCGCTTTACCCCGCCGGCAGCGTATGCTGAACTGACGGAAGCGTTGACCTTAGCGGCAGAACGAATTCGCGCCTTCCACGCGCATCAAGTACGTCAAGATGATGTGTTCGAAGATACGATGTTCCGACTCGGAAGACGTTATATGCCGCTCGATTCGGTCGGTGTCTACGTACCTGGTGGGACAGCCGTCTATCCGTCGAGCGTCCTGATGAATATCATTCCGGCGAAAGTGGCCGGTGTCAAACGAGTCGTCATGGTCACCCCACCAAAAGCAGATGGGATCGACATTTCTCTCTTGATTGCAGCAAAAATCGCAGGTGCTGATGAGTGTTTTCTTGTCGGAGGCGCGCAAGCCGTTGCCGCACTCGCATATGGGACAGAAACGATTCGTCCGGTCGATAAGATTGTCGGACCCGGAAATGCGTATGTCGCGACGGCGAAGGCGCTCGTCTCGCACATCGTCGGGATCGACTCTGTAGCGGGACCGTCCGAAGTGTTGATCATTGCCGATGAAACGGCAAATCCGAAGTGGGTCGCGGCGGATCTTCTCGCACAAGCAGAACATGACGTAGAAGCGACGGCAATCGCACTCGTCACGACAGAAACGCTTCGTGATGAAGTCGAACAAGAGCTTGAGCGTCAACTTTCGCTCTTACCACGACAAGAGATTGCCAGGGAATCATTGAAACGTGGCGGAGTCATCGTTCGATCACTAGAAGATGCCATCGAGTACGCGAACACGATGGCTGCGGAGCACGTCCAGTTGGCCGTCAAAAATCCTGAAACGTTGATGGGTGCGATACGTCACGGCGGGTCATTCTTCCTCGGTCACGAGGCGGCGGAAGCGTTCGGGGATTATATCGCTGGACCGAACCATGTCCTTCCGACAAGTGGGACGGCGCGATTCTCGAGCGGATTGTCCGTCGATGACTTTTATCGCCGTCAGACGTTCCTTGAGATGACAGAGCTTGATGAGGCAATCACAAAGGCTGCAATTCGAATCGCAAAACAAGAACAATTAGAAGGACATGCCCGTGCGATGGCTGTTCGGATGGAGGACGTATGAGACGAAATTATCAGAACATCCCGCGATATGTGCCCCATGCCGTATCAGGGTACGCGCTCAATCAAAATGAAAGTCAATATCCGTTACCAGAGCGGCTTGAACGAGCTATTCGAGACGTTTCACTCGAGGCGCTCAGCCGTTATCCGGTCGAAGAATTGCTTGCCTTAAAAGCGAGTTATGCGAACTATGCGGGAGTCGAGACGACGCAACTGATGGTCGGAAGTGGAAGTGACGAGCTCTTAGCCATCTTAAGTCAGGCCATTTTAGATACGGAAGACCGTGTGGTCGCACCGGCCCCAGACTTCTCGATGTATGGCATATACACACAGATTGCGAGAGGGCACTTCATACAACCGGAAAAGCATGGATTGAGTTACGATGCGCTAACCGAACTCATTCAAACGAATGAGCCGAAGCTCGTTCTGATTTCGAATCCAAATAACCCGACCGGTAAGATGTGGACACTTGAAGAATTGTCGGACATTGCGACACGTGTCCCTTATCTCGTTGTGGATGAAGCCTATATCGATTTCACGATGGAGGATTCATTTGTGTCTCGCTTGAACGAGCATCCGAACGTCATCATTTTACGGACGTTATCAAAAGCGTTCGGTCTTGCGAACCTTCGAATTGGATTCATGATTGCGTCAGAAGAAATCATCGAACAGATCGACCGGTTCCGTTCGCCGTTCAACGTGAGTGGACTCAGTGCCGCGGTCGCCAACGTTGTATTGCGTGATGAGACGTATATCCAAGAGTCGATTCAGTTCCATACGGCGCAACGTGAGAAATTAAGGGAATTGTTACGACCGATCGGTGAGATTTTACCGAGTCGTGCCAACTTTATCTATGTCGGAATTGTTACGACCGATCGGTGAGATTTTACCGAGTCGTGCCAACTTTATCTATGTCAAAACCGATGACAGTGAAGGGTGGGCATCCCGCTTCCTTGAAAAAGGTGTCCATGTACGTGCGTTTCCGGATGGATTACGTGTCAGTGCAGGGACAGATGAGGCGTATGCCTATATCCGACAAACGATTGAAGAGGTGAATTCTGTTGAGAACAGCTGAACTAAAGCGTGAGACGAAAGAGACAAAAATTGAGATTCGAGTCAATCTAGATGGAACAGGAGAAAGCACCATCCAAACAGGAGTCGGTTTTTTTGACCACATGTTGACGTTACTTGCCTTTCACAGTCAGATGGACTTAGAGGTGAAAGTCGAAGGAGATACATGGGTCGATGCCCACCATACAGTGGAAGATGTGGGGATTGCGCTCGGTCAACTTATCGCCAAATCTCTCGGAGACAAAGTCGGGATTCGCCGCTATGGAACGAGTTATATGCCGATGGACGAGACGTTAGCGCGAGCGGTCGTCGATGTGTCAGGACGTCCCTTCCTTGTCTATCAGGCGGATATCCGCAATCCGAAGCTTGGGGATTTTGATACCGAGCTCGCTGAGGAATTCTTCCGAGCGGTTGCCATGAACGGTCGACTCACGCTTCACCTCGCGGTCCTGTATGGATCGAACTCACACCACATGATTGAAGGGTTGTTCAAAGCGTTCGGACGAGCACTTGCTGAGGCGGTCTCGAGCGATGGGACGGATCGTCTCCCTTCTACGAAAGGATGGATTGAAGGATGAAAGTAGCGGTCATCGATTATGGAATGGGTAACGTATTCAACGTCGAACGTGCGTTGCAGGCCATCGGTTGCTACGTCGTGATTACGAATGATGCAAGCCAAATTGAAGAAGCGGACGCCATTTTACTTCCTGGGGTCGGTGCTTTCCCGCAAGCGATGCAATCACTCGAACAGACGGGGCTCATCCCGCTATTACAAAAGATGGCGACGGAAAAGCCGTTTTTAGGGATCTGTCTTGGGATGCAGCTCTTGTTTGATTCAAGTACGGAAGGCATGCCGACGAAAGGTCTCGGGTTGATTCCGGGAACGGTCGAGCGAATGCGCGCGAAGCGTCTCCCACACGTTGGATGGAACTCAATTCTTCGCGATGAGGACATCTACTTTGTTCACTCTTATCACGCCGTGACTGACGATGCCTATATCGTGGCGGAAGCAGATTATATGGGAGAGCGTGTTCCCGCGATTGTTCAAAAAGGACTCGTCACGGGCATGCAGTTTCACCCGGAAAAAAGTGGGGCGTTCGGTCTCAGTTTACTTCAAGAATGGAAGGAGGCGGTCGAGCGTGAAATTACTACCCGCCATTGATTTAATTGGAGGCAAGATTGTCCGTTTGACGGAAGGCGATTTTTCGACGGAAGAACAATACGGTGACCCGTATGAATTATTAAAAGCGTGGCAAGGAAAAGTGCCGATGATTCACTTGATCGACTTAGAAGGGGCTAAAGCAGGCGAACCGCGTCACTTAGATGTCGTTCGTTATGCGAAGTCTCTTGGTTTTCTTGTACAGACAGGTGGTGGGATTCGTTCAGAAGCCTCACTCGATGCGGTCATGGAAACCGGTGCGGACCGTGTCCTCTTAGGGACAAAGGCATTTACGGATCCTGACTTTTTAGACAAGGCGATTGAAAAGTATGGCAAACGAGTTGCTGTGGCACTCGATGCATATGACGGAAAGGTCGCCATCAATGGATGGCAGGAAGCGACAAAGCTCGATGACATCTCGGTCGCTCAAGACCTCGTAAAACGTGGAATCGAGACAATTCTGTATACGGACATCGGATCCGACGGAAAACTGAATGGACCGAACGTCGCGCGCATGAAGGCGCTACGCCAAATCGTCAACGTCACACTCATTGCCTCAGGCGGTGTGACGACCGAAGAGGACGTGAAGGAACTAAAGATGGCTAAGATTGATGAGGCCGTCGTTGGGAAAGCACTTCTGTCCGGTAAAGTAAGTATCGATGAACTGATTGAATGGGAGGCGCGTTATGCTTAAACGCAGAATTATTCCATGTCTCGATGTGAAGGAAGGCCGTGTCGTCAAAGGGATTGAATTCGTTCAACTACGAGACATCGGTGACCCGGTCGAAATCGCGAAGTATTATGATGAGTCCGGAGCCGATGAACTCGTCTTTCTCGACATCACGGCAAGTACGGAACGCCGCCAGACGATGCTAGATGTCGTCAGTGCAGTAGCACGGAAAGTATTCATCCCGTTGACGGTCGGTGGAGGGATTCGTTCACTTGATGACATCTCGTCATTATTGAAAGCAGGAGCAGATAAAGTATCGTTGAACACGCTCGCTGTCGAATCCCCAAGTCTTATTCGAGAAGCGGCCGATCGTTTCGGGTCACAATGTATCGTCGTTGCGATCGACGTGAAATTTGAAGACGGGCAATACTATGTGTACACATATGGCGGTAAACAGAAGACAGAACTATTAGCGGTCGAATGGGCGAAACAAGTGGCCGCACTCGGGGCGGGTGAACTTCTTGTCACGTCCATGAACCAAGACGGAAAGCAAAGTGGATATGACCTTGCGATTTTAGAACAACTTCGCGAAGTCGTCGACATTCCGATTATCGCCTCAGGTGGGGCGGGGAATGCCGAGCACGTAGTCGAAGCGCTCGAGAAGGTCGATGCCGCACTACTTGCCTCCATCTTACATGACCGAAAAACGACAGTAGAAGAGGTGAAGCACGTATGCACGAGTCACAACTTGCCGATGCGGTTCGTTTCGACGAAAATGGATTGATTCCCGCCATCATCGTCTCAGAAGAAGACGGGGCCGTTCTCATGCTCGGATATATGAATGATGAGGCTATCCGTCAAACGCTACGTGAGCGGGTCGTGACGTTCTGGTCTCGTTCAAAAGGTAGGCTATGGATGAAAGGGGAGACGAGCGGCAACACACTTGACGTCGTCAGTATCCACGTCGACTGTGACCAGGATGCGCTTCTCGTTCGTGTCTATGCGAACGGTCCGACGTGTCATACCGGTAATCGAAGCTGTTTCTTTACGGAGGTGAACGTATGATTCATGAATTGGAGCAATTGATCGAGTCCAGAAAAAATGAACCAAAAGAAGGTTCATATACGACGTATTTGTTTGAACAAGGCGTTGAAAAAATTGCGAAGAAGTTCGGTGAAGAATCGTTCGAGGTCGTGATTGCCGCAATGACGGACGAAGATTTGGTCGAAGAATCGGCCGACCTTCTGTATCACCTGCTCGTCTTATTGGCAGCTAAAGGTGTGCGCTTTGAAGATGTGGAAGCGTTACTTGCCAAACGTCACGGCACGACGACGCCGGCGAAGCCTCGTCGAGACGTCACGGAATGGTAAAGCAAAAGGAAGGAGCGCGCCTCCTTCCTTTTTTGTGTCAACGATTGACCGAGGCAGCCATGCGAATGTATGTATGACGTCGCCCGCGAATGGCAATTGAAAGTGCCTGAATGTTCTCTGGTACGGCAATCCCAGACAATCCGGCGTCACCAATATGAACGATATCCGCGCCTCCACGTTTCGAAGAGAGTGCGATGTCACGAACAGTCGCCACATCAGCCCCTTCTTGAGACGTCCCAATCGCGGCTAACGTGAGTGCTCCGAGTGCTTGCAGTTCTTGTACGAGTTCGTGGAATGCCTCTTCACGGACACCCGGAACGGTTCCTGGAGCTGGCAGAAGAATAATGTCTGCCCCTGCTTCAACGAAGCGGATATATGCATCGCGATCTAACACGCTGCCGACACCGGCCTGATGCATCTTCCCGGCAATGATAGCGCCAGCGAATTCACGACGTCCCCGGATGATGGCTTGTTCGATTGCTTCATTCGTGACCCCGGTATTCGGGTTACCTGTCAGACAAACAAAATCGATCCCGAGTTCAGACGCTTTTTGGAACGCTTCGACTGAAGCGAGTCTACCTCGTTTCACTTCATTCATTTCAGACGATCTCTCTGAAAAGTCGACAGGTTCTAAATTGATTCCAATCGGTAACCCAATCAGTCTCTTTAGCTCCAGAATCGGATGGTCACTCATCTCATCACCTGGCATGTCGCCAAACAGCGCATGACTTTCAAGTCCTTTAATGTAAGGATGGAACACATCTAACATGTTCAATAAAATCAAGTCGGCACCGAACGCTCTTGCCAGTTCTGCATTCGTGACTTCTGGGTAGAGCGGTTGCACCGTCGGGATGACCTCCGCCATGACCGTTCGTCCTTCTGCTTTTCGAATCGACCCGACTAAATCTTGACGATTAAACGTGATAAAATCACTTGCCCGACATTCCAATATTCGTTTCACATGATCTGCCTCCTTCTGCTCATCCTTATCTCTATTCCCTATACCGTTCAAAAATCCTCTATACTACAAGTGAGGAGGGATGAACATGACAGAAAAAGAGAAGATGATTCGTGGTGAACTGTATTTAGCTGGTGATGAGACGCTCGTTAAAGATCGGAAGCATGCCCGGCGATTGACCGAGCGATTCAATCGTTCCGGGATTGATGATTTGACTGAGCGGAAAGAAATTCTTAGTGAGTTACTCGGATCGACGAAAGAGTCGTATTATATCGAACCGAACTTCAAGTGTGATTACGGGTACAATATACACTTAGGTGAACGATTCTATGCGAACTTTGACTGTGTCTTCCTTGACATCTGTCCGATCACTTTCGGGGATGACTGTATGCTTGCACCGGGTGTACATATCTATACAGCGACACATCCGATTGACCCGATTGAGCGCATCTCTGGGTATGAGTTCGGAAAACCTGTGACAATCGGGAACCGGGTGTGGATTGGTGGAGGGGCCATCATCAATCCGGGTGTGACGATTGGTGATGAGGCAGTCATCGCATCTGGTGCCGTCGTCACAAAAGATGTTCCACCACGGACGGTCGTCGGAGGAAACCCGGCGCGCGTGATCAAAACGATCGACTGACAAAAACTCCTGAACACGAGGTTCAGGAGTTTTTTACGTGACTGGTTTCTATAAATTGCTGGATTGCTGTATGTGCAAGCTGAAGTGCCGCTTCGTCACCGATGGTCACTCGAATGCCCGTCGGTTGTTTCGACGTGTGTACGTTTAATGCGGTCAAATGCGTCCATACCGCTTCAGGTTGCTCGAGTTCGATGTACAAAAAGTTTGTCGAGGCAGGGTAGACATGACCAATTGAATTAAATGCGGATGCCCACTTTTGACGTATCTCGTCATGCCATTCGATTGTTTCTTGAAGATAAGTCGCATCTTTTAAGAAGATGTTGCAAATCTTTGCACTCACCCCGCTAATGTTGAACGGTGGGATGAATTGACGGAAATAGTGTGCGAGTTCATTGTTTGTCACCATGAATCCGATTCGTACGTTTGCCAATCCAAACGCTTTTGACATCGTGCGAAGCACGATGAGATTCGGATGGTTCGCAATGAACGGAATCATGCTGCCATCCGGTGTGAAGTCCATATACGCCTCGTCCACCACGAGGTACGGAACGAGTGAGGCGAGATGCGTCAATTCTGCTACGGTCCACAACTTCCCGGTTGGATTGTTGGGGTTCGAGAGAAGAAGAAGCTTCGGATGATGCGTCTCGATTGCCTCTACAACTCCCTCATATGATAAATCAACGGCTTGAACATGTTGCCCGTGGGCGATGGTCGTAAAGATGGGATACATCGAAAAGTCAGGTGCCGGGGACAAGACGATGTCATTTGGTGCGAGCAATGCTTGCGTCACGACATGAATCATTTCATCACTCCCACAACCAACGAGCAGTTGCTCAGGTGTCACACCGACGTACGCAGCGTATTGTTCGAACAATTCATTGATTGGTTCGACCGGATATTCGTGTAAGTCATGATACGTCAACGAATCAAGCTGGCTCTTGATTCGGTCAGGTAACGGGAACTGACTTTCATTTTGATTTAACCGATGTCCCGTCGGATAAACGACGGGATAGATCGGCAGCTTGACTTGTCTCATTCAGTCGGCTCCATCGAGAACCATTTTTTCACCAATTCATCGATTTCGCCAGACTCCATCATCTTGTTCAATTCTTCGTTGAACTGGTCGCGTAACTCAGCATCTAATTTGAAGGCAGCAGCTGATCCTTTTTCGCCATCCTCTTTTAAAGCGAATGTATAGAAGCTGTCGTCTTGATCGAGATACTTTTGTGCGACCGTGTCTTCGATGACCATTGCATCGATTCGACCTGTATTCAACTCTTGAACGATTTCAGGGATCTTGTTCAACGATACGAGTTCAGCGTCAGGCGCTTGTTCTTTTGCGATGTTTTCTTGAATCGAAGCCGTTTGGACACCGATTTTCTTACCAGACAAATCTTCGATTGCCTGAAGCGACTCGTCTTTTGTCATAATCAAGTTTGTCGCGGAAAGATAGATGTCTGAGAAGTCGGCGTTCTCTTTCCGCTCTTCTGTTGGTGTCATCCCTGCCATGACAAAGTCGACACGCCCGCTGTTCAAGGCCCCAAGTAAGCTACCGAAGTCCATATCTTCAATTTTCAATTCGTAACCGAGACGTTCTGTAATCGTTTCTGCAATTTCAATATCAAATCCGACAATCGCATCCCCGTTTGCCGTATCGACAAATTCATATGGGAAGTAATCGGCGCTCGTCCCCATGACGAGTGTTTTTTGCTCTGTCGCTTCACCTTCTGTTTCTTGACTACATGCACCGAGTAAAGCCGCGCTCAACATAAGTGTACCTGCTAATAACCATTTTTTCATATGTGTATAATGCCTCCCTGTTGTAGATGAGACTAAGTGTATATGTATGATTATTAATTGTAAAGCATAAAAATACAAAAAAGTATTAAAAAGAGAAACGCTTTTGAAATGAAAGCGTTCTATTCTTAGTTTTTTAGAAGATACGACATAATTTGCTCAATCGGAATCTCTCGATTGTTCATCGTATAAATCTGCAAGTAAAGATGATTCTTAGGCCGTTTGCAGTGTTCATTCATTTTAGACCAATTCTCATATGAAACCTGATCAATTTGACTTGGTCGTCTGACACGGTTTCGAAGTCGTGCGTTAATTTCTTCGTGATTTTCATGACGACATTCAATGTAACGATAAGTTGCTCCATACTTGGCGGAAATCGCTATCCCTTTATCGAGCAATTCGTCATAGAGACAAGGACTGTCAAGAATGACGTTTTGTCCAAGTGATAGGTGATACTCGACGAGAGACCAATCGATATCATAAGCCATCTTCCCGATTTCTCGATCCGAGAAGTTGCCAATAGGAAGCGTTGAACTGAGCCCTGTTTTACGGACAGTTTAATAAAAAGTGCCTCGAATTCTATGC
>NZ_JAPEHX010000047.1:0-25706 GCF_028823655.1 Exiguobacterium sp. B2(2022)
CCCCGGCAATCCCTTTTCCTCCGATGCTACGCCCTCGTCGGTCCTCGACGTTACGGCTCTGTTGTCTACCTTTCCACTTCATCTTCATTCCTCCTACATTCGCTCTGTCTTGTTCCTTACCCGAAATGTCGAAAAAGTGAGCGCAAGCTTTGAGGTGGACGAGAATTTTCTTTTCTAGAGGAAGTGGATTCACTACAATGAAAGAGACTTCAGCAAAGGAGGAATGACCCATGCCTTACGTAACAGTAAAAATGCTCCCGGGCCGTACCGTGGAACAAAAACGCGCGTTGATTGAAAAAGTAACGGACGCCGTCTCCGAGACGACGAACGCTCCGAAAGAGAACATCACCGTTTTCATCGAAGAAATGGATGCGACGCACTATGGTCAAGCCGGCGTCATGCACGCGGACAAGAAATAAGTAACGAACGGACTCCTTGAATCGGGGTCCGTTTTTTCGTCTAAGCACCACGTCAAATATGTATTCGTTGAACTTCTTGAATTTTCGCTTGTAGCCCACAAAGAACCTCTTCAATGAAATCATCGACCTCTTCAGGTGACATATATACATATTCATGCTGTGGGTCAAACGGATGTGTTTTATAGAAGGACGTGATGTTTTGAATTTGTTGTCCCGTTTGTCCTTGTGGGAAAAACGGTAAAACGTCTTCGAACGAGTCAATGTGACAGAAGTCCGTCCAAAAGATATGATTCGGATGTTTTGCCAAGTACTCAAAGTCAATCCCATACCAGTCCGTTTTGACTAAACGGGTATAGTCCGGTGTTCCGACGATTGCCCGTACAATCGGTTCTTCTTTTTTCGCACGGGTCAACCGCACCCAATATTCGTCTGTAATCAGATGAAAGTAGTAACCGACTAAATAAGACCACTCTGTATTCGATTTCGTGGTCCCTCCATCTAAATACGTCTGTTTGAACAAATCAGAGGAAATCCCGTTCTCTGTTTTGAAATGCGTGATGGTTTTCGGTGGTTCAGGACGTCCATCCGCTCCGACCAGCCCACAGTCCGGACCGATATTTCCTACTAAAAAAGGTATACGTTCAAACGCGGAATCTGTCTCGAGAATCCGCTCCGCGATACGAAAGTGAGTCACCCATGTTGCCATTTCCATTCCTCCATTTTACTTCAATCTTCTCGGTTCACTTCGAACCGTTCACTTGGCACGGTCGGCTTAATCAAGTGCCGTGTTGCCCGCCAAATGTGGTAGCCGATCCGGTCAAGCCACAGCAATACTTGTACTTTTTGGATCGTCTGGTCCATCTCCAACTGATTCGCCGCCGTTTCTTCTAGCAGCTCAGAGCGATGTGCCTTCCGATATTCCGCCAACTGTTTTGACGCCTGTTTCCACATCTTCGAATCTTCCGGTGGCGTATGATGATTCAATTGATGAACGAGATCGAGTTCGTGCAAGACGAGTTCGCGCGCTGCTAAAAAGTCCGTGTCCCGCAGTGACTGGACCGGTTCGATTTCTCGCAATACATACAACCACCGTTCGAGATGGTCGATTGAATGCAGGAGGGACAAGTGTTGCCCGTAATCATTTTGCTTTCCGACATCGTCTAGTTGAATCGTACTCAAAAAGACGCGGACATCGCTCAGCGTCTTGTCGACGAGCGTCAACTCATCTTCCCGGAGACGTCCCTCCCGGACGAGCAACTCAGTCTCGTTCCCTAAATAGCGTTCAATCTCGAGTAAAGACCGCCGCGCCGCCTCAAGGGCGACCGTCGGGAGTTGCGACATGTTCTTGTCGAGCAGACGTGTCAGTTTTTCTGCTCGGCTCGGGATCCATTTTAGTAAGCGCCTTGCGAACGACTGATAAAATGGCAGGAACAAGAGGACGCCTAACACATGGAACGTCGTATGGAATAGGGCGAGGCGTAACAAGTCGTTCCAGTTGAACCAATCGGCTACTTGATTGACGACAAAGAAGAGAACGGGGAATGTCAGCCATCCGATGAGGACGATGGACACGTGATAGATCGCATGCCCCAATACGATGCGTCGGGCCGACTTCCAACCTCCCATTGAACCGAGTGCCACGACAAGACTCGTCCCAGCACTTTGACCGAGTACCAAAAAAGCGGCTTGCGGAAGTGAAATCGCGGCAGTCGCAAGAGCCGTCATCGTTAAGACGAGCCCAATCGTCGACGACTGAAGGACAACCGTCATCGCAAACCCGATGCCAATCAGGAACGCCTGTTGAGAAAAACGCATCGACCCGATTGGTCCGAACGAGAACGTGACGACATCCCGCATCGCTTCTTGTAGCGTCCCAATCCCGACAAAAATCAAACCGATGCTGACGAATAATAGCCCGATTCGTCGTAGACGTGGTCCTGAGAGACGAAGTGCCATTCCGATACCGATGAGCGGCAAGAACACTTGACGTACGTCTACGTTATAGCCAAGGACGGCGATGATCCATCCTGTCGTCGCGCTGCCTACGTTCGCCCCGATGATGAGCGGCAATGCTTGCGTGAACGTGATCAAACCCGCGCTCACAAAACCAATCGTCATCAACGTCGTGACAGTAGAGGATTGAAATAAAGCCGTCAACATCGCGCCAAGTGTCGCCCCCGACAACGAGCCATCGGTGAATTGGTTCAACCGATGTCGAAGTCGTGTGCCGGCCCATTTTTTCAGCGTGTCTGTGAGTAACGTCATCCCGAGTAAAAAAATCCCGATCCCACCAATCAGTGTCGCAATCTCCATCGTGTCACGCCCCTTTGCGGGTTATTCGGATTTCAACGTCGATAAGAGCCACGATTTTTCATTCGCATGATCCCTTAAGTTCAGTAACACATCTTCCGGATAGTAAATTTTTTCATCCGATTGTCTCGAGTTCAAAATCGACTGGACGAGCATGGACACTTCCGAAATCTCTTTCCGTTCCCCATCGTTCATCTGAAGATAAATGCCTTCATACTTCCCCTGCCCTTTGTACAAGTCATACGGCAATTGACTCAATTGATCTTCGAGCAAGTAGTATTTCGGCGGAAGTCCGATGCCTTCCATCGTCTGACGCAACCGTTCCATATAGCGGACGCGGTTCGCTTCCGGGAAGTTTTTATATTTCAATAAACGACGATTCACGAAACGGCTCGATAAATCGGCTAGAATCGCGTCGTCTTCCTCCATCCATTCCTGGAAGTAGAAGTAGACGACCGTCTCGTCCAACTTCAAATATTGTTCAAGCGACATGTTGTTCTGCTCAAAGATCGGTAAGAAATGTTTCGGTACCATCTTGAATGCATAGCCGCTCTCATAAAGTTCTTGAGCCCGCTCGAGAATCGCTTTCAAAAGGAGGTCGCTCGAACGTGTCGCCGGGTGAAGGTATACTTGCCAATACATTTGATAGCGGCGCATGATATAGTCTTCAATCGTATGCATCCCCGACTGTTTGACGACGACTTGGTCCTCATCTGGTCTAAGGACACGCAACATGCGCTCTAAATCAAACTTCCCATAACTGACACCCGCAAAGTGCGCATCACGCAATAGATAATCCATCCGATCGACATCGAGCTGCGAACTGAGCATATTGACGATCAAGCGGTTCGGGTGCGTCTTGTTGATGATGGAAGCCACCTCTTCTGCGAACCCGACACCCATCTCCGACAACACTTGGTTGACCTCGGTATCGCCTAAAATGATTCGCTCGGTCCACACTTCATGGCGAACAGAGAAGACGTGTTCGAACGCGTGTGAGAATGGGCCGTGACCGACATCGTGCAAAAGCGCCGCCGCCAACAACAGTTCGCGGTCGCGGTCATCCCATTCCGGATATTGTTGGAACTGGTCAATCAATTGGCGCGCAATCTCATAGACGCCGAGGGAATGATGGAATCGCGTGTGCTCTGCGCCGTGGAACGTCAAAAAGGACGTCCCGAGCTGTTTGATGCGACGTAAGCGTTGGAACTCTTTCGTGTTGATCAATTCCCAAATAAGGTGGTCGTAGACGTAAATATAACGGTGTACCGGGTCTTTAAACACTTTTGACCCAGATAATTGTCCTCGTGACGAGTACATGACATGCCCTCCTACGTAGCGTTATGTTCTAGATTCGACTTCAAACGAATCGTTCCCTCCATGCTATAATGAGAAGGAAAATTATTTGTGAAAAGGAATTAAGTATATGATCCATCCATTATTAAAACAACCGAGCTATCGTGTGATCGACCAATCGAGCCTTGGCACGATGTTTCAAGCGGAACAATCGTTCGCGACGGATGACACGTTATGTGCTTCGACCCAACAATCAGGCGCTGTCTTGCGCGCATGGGTGCACACGAATACGATTGTACTCGGAATTCAAGATGCAAGGTTACCTCATTTAAAAGATGGGGTCCGGTATTTGCACGAGCGCGGCTTCCGACCGGTCGTCCGTAACTCGGGCGGGCTCGCCGTCGTGTTAGACGAGGATGTCCTGAACTTATCTTTAATCTTACCCGAGAATGACGGCATTCAAATCGACAGCGGCTATGAGGCCATGACTTCCCTGATCCAACACATGTTCCAAGACGTCACGAACGACATCGTCCCAGGTGAAATTGTCGGCTCGTACTGTCCGGGAAGTTTCGACTTGTCGATTGACGGCAAAAAGTTCGCCGGTATTTCACAACGACGCGTCCGTGGCGGCGTCGCCGTTCAAATTTACTTGAGCGTAAGACAGAGCGGGAGCGAACGTGCCGAAATCATCCGAGACTTTTATGAATTGGCCATCCAAGGGGAGGCGACCAAGTTCACGTACCCGACCATTGTACCGGAAACGATGGCGTCGTTAGAAGACTTGCTCGGCATTCCTCTCACGGTTCAAGATGTTCTGACACGGGCCTACCGCGTCCTTTCCACTGTCAGTACGCTCCAAAACGCGTCGCTGACGGCTGAAGAACAAACGACACTCGTGAGCCAGCTCGAACGGATGTGGAAACGGAACGAGCCTTTACGCGAGATCGAACAACAATTAACAGAGGAGTGATTCATCCAATGTTTAAACTGATCACAGACACCGGGGCCGATTTGACGCACGATCAAATCATCGAGTACGGTCTTGAGATTTTACCGCTCGGTGTCATCATCGACAACGAAGAGTTTTTAGACGGGGAGACGATTCAACCGAAAGACGTGTACGATGCGATGCGTCAAGGTAAGACACCGAAGACGTTCCAAATCGAGGCGTCGCGAATCGAGCATTGTTTCCGTCAACATCTCGAAGCCGAAATCCCGTTTTTATATCTCGTTTTCTCCGGAGAGCTCTCCGGTACATATCAAACGGCTGTCATGGTCGGTGAGATGCTCAAAGAGGAGTATCCAGATAGCAAGTTCAAGATTATCGATACGCGAACGGCTTCTGTCGGACAGGCATTGTTCGTCAAGACGGTCGCAGAGTACGGACAAGACCATACGTATGAAGAAACAAGTGAATATGCTGCTTCACTCGTCGGAAAGATTCGCCACTTGTTCACGGTCGAGTCACTCGAATATTTGATGCGGGGCGGACGCGTCTCGAAAGCGAGTGCGTTCATCGGTGACCTGTTGACGATTCTGCCGTTACTGACGGTCGAGGACGGGAAACTCGTCCCGATTGAAAAAGTACGTGGTCATAAAAAGGTCATGCGCCGCATGGTCGAATGGACGATGGAATCGAAGCCACTCGTCGAGCACGGGCATCTCTTCATCGGTCACGGTGACGACCTTGGAAAAGCGGAACAGTTCGAGAAGATGGTCCTTGAGCATGTTCAACCGAAACACATCACGAAAACACTTGTCGGCTCTGCCATCGGTGCCCATACCGGTCCAGGTCTACTCGTCATCGCCTATTTCGAGGCTTGAACTACTCCCACCTACACGTTGCTTAGAGGTGGGAGATTCCTGAGTTATCCGACCTATCGGTCGAAACCTGATCAGGCTAACCCCGTCGTCCCGACGGTTGAAGAGGCCAAGATTCGTTCTGCCTCTTGTTTGAGGTTCAGTCCTGCGTTCACATCGCGGTCGTGATGGACCCCGCAATTCGGGCATGTCCATTCACGCAGCCCCAGATGCTTCACGTCTTTGTGCTGATCGCCGCAGCTCGAACAAAGCTGGCTAGAGGCGAAGGTCTTCCCGACCTTCACGACGGTCTTCCCGTACCAGTCGGCCTTGTATTCGAGCATGCGGAAGAACGTAGACCAACTCACCTCGGAGATGGACTTGCTCAATTTGCGGTTCTTCTGCATGTTCTTCACCTGCAAGGTCTCGATGCCGATGACGTCGTGGTTTTTGACGATCTCGGTCGACACCTTGTGCAGGAAGTCGGTCCGCTTGTTGGCGATCTTCTCGTGGATACGGGCGACCTTCCGCTTCTGTTTCTGGTAGTTCTTCGCCTCGGACAGCTTCACTTTCCTGTTCAGGGCGGCGAGCTGACGACGGGACAGTTTTCGCTGTTCTCTCGCCAGTCTCTTCTCCAGCGTGCGGAAGTAGCGGTCGTTCTGGTACACCGTGCCGTCCGACAGGATGGCAAAGTTCTTGAGTCCGACGTCGACGCCGACGGATGACCCGGTCTTCGGCAGTTCGTCGATCTCCTGCTCTGCGAGCAGGGACACGAAGTATTTGCCCAAAGCTGTGCGTCGGATGGTGGCGTTCAAGATACGTCCCTCGACCTGTTTCGAGTTGGCGAAACGAACCCATTTCAGCTTCGGAAGCTTGAGTTTGTTACCGATGATTGATACTTCAGGAAGTTGGGACTTCCCCTGGATATTTGTCTTATAGGATTGGACAGGGTTTCGCTTAGACTTGAAGCGAGGTCGTTCGTTCTGCTTCTTGAAAAAGCGGTCGTAGGCATAGGCTAGATGCTTGACACTGGTCTGCACAGAGGTGCTATCAACTTCTTTTAACCAGTCGAACTGCTGCTTCAACAAAGGGATTTCTTTCGAACAAGAGCCGTAAGACAGTCCTTTTCCTGTCGCCTTATAGGTTTCATCCCACTTCGCCAAGAAGTGGTTGAAGACGAAACGCGAACAACCGATCGTCTTGGCGATCAGGATTTCCTGCTCTTTTGTCGGATAGATTCTGAACTTGTAGGCCTTATGTTTCAACATGATTTTTCACCTCCTCGAAAGATATTATACCCGAAAGGATGGTGGGCGATTCATTTCCCACTTTCACTAGGGCTTCGCCCTGAACGTTTAGAAGTGGGAGTATTATCGCCTAATTTCGATAAAAAAATGAGCTCCCCGCTATCGGGTGAGCTCATTTTCGTTTAGCGGTTCCAGTTTTTAAATCCATCTCCAAACTGCGCATAGTTCTCGTCTTGGAACACACCATCCACAAATTCCGGCACGTCTACCGGCAACGTCCCTTGTGGCTTCACTTCACCGAAGATGGCACGAATGCCCGCCGGCAAGTTCGGTCCGGCCGATTTCAAGTTGCCTGCTTCCGAGTCCGGTCCGTTCGGATCACCTTTGAACCCGTAAATCAAGAGCTGCGCCGGAGCGTCTGTCTGAACGGCGACATCGTATGGGTTGCGCAAGCTGAGCAAGACCGACTTCTTCCCTGTCTCGTTTGCGTAACGGAACACTTCCGCAGGCACGTAATGGTCAGCCGATGTCGGCTTCAATTTCGCGCTATTGTTCACGTTCGAACCGACGATGATGTAATCGGCTGCCTCGACTTTTTGTTGAAGTACCGGATTTTGCGTTAAGTGTGGCGTTGATGCCGAATAGTTGGCCGTGATGACGTTCACGCCTTTCATATTCCCGGCGTTCTTCTCAAGCGACTTGATTGTCTTCACCATACTGTCCGTCTGATCTTTCGCTGGTGACAAGACGAGCACCGTGTCCCCTTTTTTCGGTTTGAACGGGAGTGTCTTGTCCTCATTCTTCACAAGTGTGACGGCTGCTTCCGCGATTTCACGCTCTTTCGCTTTATGCTCCGCACTACCTACGACGGCGTTCGCTTCTGCGAGCTTCGCCTCGAGCGTCGTCGAATCGATTGTTTCTCCCCAAATGCCACGCTCTGCCTTCAGTTTTAAAATACGCTCGACCGACTCATCAATGGTCGTCTCTGATAAACGACCATCTTTCACCGCTTGGATGACTTCATCAAAGATGGCTTCGAGTTTGATCACGTCTGCTTCCGAACGCAAAATCGTCGGCATGAGGGCGATATCGACGCCCGCTTCAAACGTCTTGATGACCGCTTCTGCTTCTGTAAAGTTGTCGGAGATAGCCTGCATGTTGAGCGCGTCAGTCACAACAATTCCGTCATATCCGAGTTCCTCACGTAGCACTCCCGTGATGACATCATCCGAGAGCGTCGCTGGGAGCGGGAACGTCCCACGATCCGACTCGACGACCTCATCTTCGATTTGCGGCATACCGATATGTGCCGTCATAATCATGTCAATCCCTTCAGTAATCGCGCGTTTGAACGGCAACAACTCGAGTCCACGCAATTCGTCGAGCGACTTATCGACAATCGGTAGTCCATAGTGTGAGTCGACTGCCGTATCCCCATGACCCGGGAAATGTTTCGCCGTCGCCGCGACACCTTGGTCTTGAATGCCTTGTGTCATCGCCGAACCGAGTTCGCCGACGAGTTCAGGGTCGCTCGAGAATGAACGGACCCCAATGACCGGGTTTCCTGGATTGTTGTTGACGTCGAGTACCGGTCCGAAGTTCACGTTTACCCCGAGTGCGTTCAATTCAGAACCGATGATGTTTCCAGCGTCATACGCATATTGACTGTTACGAGTGGCCCCGATTGCCATATTTCCTGGTAAGTTCGTCCCTGTCCCAAGACGCGTCACGATGCCCCCTTCTTGGTCAATCGTGACAAAGAGCGGAATGTCATTGCTGTCGTCTTGCTTCACGACTTCCTGTAAATCATGAACGAGTTTCGTCGTCTGTTCCGTCTCCTTCACGTTCTCCGCAAACAAAATCACGCCACCGAGATCAAAACGATCGATGACACGCGCCACTTCCGGTGCGAGAGAAGTATGGTTCGCCCCGTTCCAAAGCCGGAAGTCCGGCATGATCATCTGCCCGATTTTTTGTTCGAGCGTCATCGATTCTAACTTCGTGTTGACGCGCTGGTCGATCGACATCGTCGGCGTCCCTTCCGCCACGACCGCATCCGCTGCCGGAATCGATGAAACGAGTAGTGCCGTCGTCAATCCGAGTGTTGCCGTCCAGTTCAATGCCTTGTTCATGTTCCCCACTCCCCTTAGTCCAATTTGACTGACCCCCAAACGAAAAGGCATGGAGGAAGAAGCGTTGCCTCATCAACGCTCGTTCACCCCATGCCTGATCGCATCAGTTACATTTGGTTCTTATTCAGGTGGTCAACAACAGTATAGCAACTCCATTTTTCAGAAACAATGACTCATGTGAAAGCGTAACCATTTTGAAACAATGTTTCTGTTTTGATACACAAGAAACTGTATTGGCAAAACCAATAATTTCCGTGGTTCGTTTTTGATTCTTTTTTTGGTAAACTCAATTCGATACAGGTTAACTTTCAAAAAGGGGGAAATTATTGTGGCAAGAGGGGAACTGAAACGAAAGCCGGAATGGTTAAAGATTAAATTAAATACGAACGACACATATACCGGTTTGAAGAAGATGATGCGCGAAAAAAATCTACATACGGTATGTGAGGAAGCGAAGTGTCCGAATATCCATGAATGTTGGGCGGTACGTCGGACCGCGACGTTCATGATTTTAGGAAGTATTTGTACACGTGCTTGCCGTTTTTGTGCCGTTACGACTGGTAAACCGAACGAGCTCGATTGGGAAGAGCCAAAGCGCGTCGCCGAATCTGTACGCCTCATGAATTTGAAACACGTCGTCATCACTGCTGTCGCCCGTGATGACTTGAACGATTACGGGGCTACCGTCTTCGCAGAAACGGTTCGTGCCGTCCGTTCTATGAATCCAGAGACATCGATCGAAGTGCTCCCGTCTGACATGATGGGTGACTTCTCTGCCTTGCAGACGTTGATTGATGCGGGTCCTGACATCATGAACCATAACTTAGAGACGGTTCGTCGCCTCACACCGAGAGTCCGTGCCAAAGCGACATACGACCGCACACTCGAATTCTTGAAACGCTCAAAAGAATTGAACCCGGATATCCCGACAAAATCGTCAATCATGGTCGGACTCGGAGAAACGAAAGAGGAATTGATTGAAGCGATGGATGACCTCCGCGCACACAACGTCGACATCTTGACACTCGGTCAATACTTGCAACCGACGAAGAAACACCTCGAGGTGGAACGTTACTACCACCCGGATGAGTTCGCTGAGTTGAAAGAGATCGCACTATCAAAAGGATTCTCACATTGTGAGGCAGGTCCGCTCGTCCGCTCGTCTTACCATGCGGATGAACAAGTACACAAGGCGCGTCGCCACACGATGTTGCCAATCGACTAATAGAAAGAAGAGAGATTATGACTGGTACGACGTGGCACTTACTTAGAACTGAATCCACTTCACCGGCTGAAAACATGGCGATTGACGAAGCCATCGCCAACTGGGTCGCGAAGGGAGAACTCAAACCGACGCTTCGTTTTTATTCATGGGCACCTCATGCGATCAGCGTCGGGCGCTTCCAACGGGCGACACGTGACTTGGACCGTGACGCCCTCACGAAGAACAACATTCCGGTCGTCCGTCGCCTGACCGGAGGACGCGCCGTGTTGCACGCCGATGAGCTGACGTATAGCGTCATCTTGCCCGAATCGACACCGGCCCTCCCGACAAATATCATCGAGAGCTATCGCTTGCTCACGGAAGGAGTCCGTCGTGGTTATCACGAGCTCGGTGTACCAGCCGAGTTTTCGGTACCGTTGACAGAAGAGGACCGTGAGGCACTTCGCAAACCGAAATCAGCCGTCTGCTTTGATGCCGCCTCCTATTATGAGCTGGCCGTCGATGGGAAAAAGATTGCGGGTAGCGCACAAGTGCGCCACCAAGGGGCCGTCTTGCAACATGGATCCATCCCTCTTTCTGTCGACGATGAGGTACTATTCGACTGTTTCGCGATGGAGGAGCACGAAAAACGTGAAGCCAAAAGTCGGTTCAGCGAAAAAGCCGTCGCCTTGAACGATACGTTACAGCGCTTCGTCTCCTTTGATGAAGTAGCGGCCGCGTTCGAGACCGGCTTCAAAGATGCCTTCTCGTTGACGTTCGAACCGCTCATCTTCACGAAAGAACAGCAATCCGAAATCGACTTGCTCGTCAAGAAGTATGAAAGTGATGAATGGGTCTGGAAACGCTAAAAAGATTGTCCCTTTTGACGGGGACAATCTTTTTTTATGCCGCGTTCGTTCGGCGCAACAGATGGCGCACTTCTCGGAACGTGACGAATGTTTTGTTGTTCGCATCATACAATTTGTAGCGTAACGACTTCAAACTTGAAAACAGTCCGATCGTCGTCGCCCGTTGTAACGGTGGTGTCGACGTATGCGCCTTCTCCAAATGATAGTTCGGGACACGCGGGCTCAAATGGTGGACGTGATGGAAACCAATATTTCCTGTCACCCATTGAAGCACTTTCGGCAATTCATAATACGAGCTTCCTTCGATTGCCGCCTTCACATAATCCCACTCCTGCTCATCCTCGAAGTATGAATCTTCAAACGTGTGCTGGACATAGAATAACCAAATCCCAAGCACACCGGCGATGAACATCGTCGTACCTTGAACAATGATGAAAGCTTGCCATCCGATGACATAAATCAACGCACTGTATAAGACGACGAGTGAGAGATTAATGATATACGTGTTTTGGCGTTCTTTCTTACGGGCGTCTTTTCGATTGAAACGGCTCGTCACGAGAATGAGCCAAAGCGGTCCAAGACCAAACATGACGAGTGGATGACGATATAGGCGATATTTCAGTCGCGTCCATTTCGAAGCTTCTATGTACTCCTCAATCGTCATGACCCAGATGTCCCCGACGCCCCGTTTATCCAAGTTTCCGCTCGACGCATGATGAATCGCATGCTCTCGCTTCCACTTCTCGTACGGGAATAACGTCAAGATTCCTGTAATGGTTCCGACAATCGCGTTCGCCTTCTTATTTTTGAAGAATGAACCGTGTGTGCAGTCATGGAAGATGATGAACATCCGCACGACAAATCCTGCCGCGATCAACGTAAACGGTAATGTCAGGAAAATCGAGACACTTAGTAGTTGATACGCTAAGAACCATGATACGAGAAACGGTAAAATCGTATTGATCATCTGCCGCACACTAATCCGGATATCGGACTTTTCAAACGGCGAGACGTGCTTTCTTAATTGGGCAATCTTTTCTTTACTCATAACAACCTCCTTGAATTCAACAGCGTCACAACGCAAAAATATAAATGAAACCAACAACCAACGTTGTTCAATGTGAATTCATGGATCGGAAAGTCGTCCCTATCAAGAATTAACACTAGGTCATTATATCACGTATAAAAATTATGTGGTGAAAATTCAGAAAAAAGACTTATCTCATTTTTAGATGAGACAAGTCTGATGGATTTATTGTTGCGTATAGATGGAAACCGAGCCGCCGTTGACGAAGAACTCGCCCCAACCGTCCGCATTGATTGTCACGAGACGACCATTGTTGCCGGTCATGTCTTTCCATACTTCTCCCGCGTTCTGCTTCCCGACATACATCCATTTCGAGCCACCCGGTCCGTCCGACAAAATCGTCGCAAGACCTGACTTCGCACGGTCTGTCACACCTTCACGTGTCCAACCGATGACGTCTTGGTGGTTGATGTAGTCATGTTGTGTGCCATAGGCAAAGTCTTTACGCGCTTTCAAAATCGGTTGAAGAGACCCTGACATGTTCGGGATCTCACGGTTCGTTGTCCCTTTCGTCCCGTAATAATCCCCGTAGAAGAGTGTCGGGTATCCTTGACCGCGTGTCATGATCGTCGCATAGGCGAGCGGTTTGAACCAATTGGCAACCGTCGACTCGAGTGATTGCCCAGGTTGTGAGTCATGGTTGTCGACAATGGTGACGGCGAGTGTAGGA
The DNA here is from genome assembly GCF_028823655.1 of Exiguobacterium sp. B2(2022). Taxonomy (NCBI): domain Bacteria; kingdom Bacillati; phylum Bacillota; class Bacilli; order Caryophanales; genus Exiguobacterium; species Exiguobacterium sp. B2(2022). Next base: position 13,038 of record NZ_JAPEHX010000047.1, read on the forward strand.
TGCTGCTCGACGACCGTTCCTTTTAGAATGTTGCGCATGTCATAGTAACCGCCACCGTTCCCTGCCGCTTGGAAGTTGTAGTGGAGCGGTACATCGAATACCGAGTGAGTATAGCCCGTCTTCGCCAAGTAATCATTGATAGCCCCAAGGTCGTTTTTCCAATACTCCGCGACGGTGAACATCTCTTTCCCCGTCGTCTGACGGACGCTTGTCACCCACTCTTTCAAGTACGAATGATTAATATGTTTGACCGCATCGAGACGGAATCCATCGAGACCGAGCGAATCCGCGTACCATTTCCCCCAGTTTTTCATCTCTTGTCGCACTTCCGGATGCTCAAAATCAACATCGGCGTACATCAAGTAGTCATAGTTCCCATTCTCCCCGGACACTTCACTGTCCCACGCTTTACCCGTACTTCGGAATTTATAAATCCGGCTTAAGTTCCGTGACTGATCCCAATCAGTCCCGTCAAAGTGATACCAACGCCACTTGAACGGTGAGTATGTATTGTTGCGGCCCGCGAAATTGAATCCGGTCCAGGCAGAAATCGAATATTCCCCAGACGTCTCCTGATTCCGGTTAGAAGGATTGACCTCGACAGCTTGAACAGACTCGGTATAATCCGCTCCGCCCTTATGGTTCATGACCACATCCCCGTATACGCCAATCCCTTTTCCGCGTAAGTTGGAGATGGCCGACTGTAGCTGCGCTTTCGTTCCATACTTCGTCCGTGTCGTCCCTTTTTGATTGAACTCACCTAAATCATACAAATCATAGGCACCGTATCCGACATCATTTTGAGACGTCCCTTTATACGCCGGTGGAATCCAAACCGTGGAGATGCCGATGTCTTTCAAGTGCTGCGAATCGTTCGAAAGACGGTTCCAATGGAGCCCATCGTTCGGGACATACCATTCAAAGTATTGCATCATCGTACCGTTCTGTGGAGTTGCCGCTTGTGCGACCGGTTGCCCCGAAAGCAGTGCAATCGATGTCACGCCAGCCAGCACGGCAATCCCTTGTCGTTTCTTCAACATCATTCATTCCTCCTCAACTAAATAATGAAAGCGCTTGCATAAATTATTGTGAAGGATTTTGATTTTGTTGCATAGACTGATGTCCAAAAACAGTTCTCTCTCCCTAACTATTTTTCATTTGAATAGTTCAGTTGAACGAAACAAAGACGGATGGCTTGTGCCATCCGCCTAATCATCCTTGACGGCTTATTCGTTTTCGCTTGAAACGGTAGCCAATGTACGGTAGTCCTGTAAATACGAGACCGATTGTCACGAGTAGTTGAACACCGATCAATATCGTCTCGACGACGATTGGCCAATCAAACTGAAACAAGGAAAACAGGGCAATCCATAAAATACCTAGGATGAGCGCAGCCCGTCCCATCTGACGTTCCATGTCATGATATTTCTCCTCTGCCGTTTCGACATCCGAATAAATCGGCTTGGCATCTCGATTCCCTTTGAAAATATGAATCTCATCCCCGGTCGATGTGACATGTTGCCATCCGCTCGATGCAAACAGGTCAAAGTAGTCTTCATCCGGACGGGTTCGATAATCCAAACTATATTGAACGTCTTCCGGTTCCCCTTCAACGAGCGTATATCCTAGAGGTGCGAATTGCTTCAAATGCCAACCCTTGGCTGCCATTCGTTCTAGTTTTCGCATCTCACGCTCTTCGGCAAACGCTAGTCCCCAGCTCGACATATACTTCTGTCTCATCGTGATCCCTCCATATCTAAAATGGCACAGGCATCTTCGACCATCGCCTGTCGTCTCTTCACATCATCCGTCAGAATCGAACGCCCTTTACGCGTAATTTGGTAGTTCTTTTTCTTTCCGTCTCCGTCCATCGGTTCAATCAGTTCGGCGTTCAATAATTTTTTAATAATCGTATACATCGACGCAGGACCGATTTGCATTCGTCCTCGTGTGATTTCTTCGACAAATTGCATGACCAAATAACCATGACGTGGCGTCGTGAGCGCCAATAAGATGTAAAACATACTATCCGTCAGTTCTCCTAACTCCAAGGAGTCCGTTCGCGGCATCTTCTGCACCTCCTATATCATTGAATGATACATTTCTTATATTCAATATATATCGTTAAATGATATATGTCAATAAATGATATAAAAAAGTCGCGAACCATTAAGTTCGCGACTTCTGTGTGAATCGATTTAGCTTGTGACGTAATCCAGATCGTGCAAAATATAGGCGAGGAAGAAAATCATACTCGGGTTCTCATAACGCATTTGGACTTTACGGAGCTGCTCGCGATACGTGACCTCATACTCGGCCCCGTTCATCTTCCGCTCCATATTCATCTTGATGAGGGCATCGAGTTTATCCATCATGTCAACGAGCATCCCTTCATACGTGTCATCTTTCGAATCAGCCATGTATCGACGGAACGCCGGCTGCATATATGCCGGCAACAACCCGAGAAGACGTTCACTCTCTGCCCGCTCATATGCCTCGAACGCCGCTCCCGTCTCTTGTGTCGAATGCTTGACCGGTCCGAGCACGTCTCCAGTCACCCCTTCGACTAAGTCGTGACAAAGAAGACGTGCCACGAGTTCGGCGACATCAACGTCGACGTTGTACTTCTCGCGCTCTAAGAGTCCGCTGAACATACCAAGCGCGGCAGCCCGGAAACCATGAATCGCATCGTTGTCGTCAATCGTATTGAAGCGCCCTTTCCAACGACGGACACTGTCCATCCGCATGACGTTCTCGATGAAGCGTAACACATCGGTCTCTGCCTCGACCTGGTCGAACAGCCAACGGACCGAATCAATCGGATGATGACGGAGGGCGGCTTTCATCTCTTCTAACTTGTCATCGAAATGCGGAGAGCCATGCGCGACTTCCCGTCGTACGAATAGCATCGCATCAAAAGAATCAATTCCGTCGACAATTCTTCCTTCGAATGAGTCATCCTCCGCCTCAACAACAAAACGGTGGAAGTGAGGACGTAACGACTGTGACAACAACTCGACAAGACCGAGGCTCGCTGTCCGTTCCATGCGCTCGATGTGACCAATCAAGGTCGGCTCTTTTTTCGTCCGGTGCATGATCGGACCCGTCTGTACTTCATTCATGTCGTGGAAAATGGCTTTTCCGAGCAAATCGAGCAAGTCGACGTCACGCCCGTTCTCTTTTTCCACATAAGCCGCGATCAAGCTGAAGACCGCGACACGAAAGCTATGACTCGCTGCATTATCATGATAATGAGGGGCATATTCGTCCCATCGTTGCACGTTTTGCATGCGTGTCATCTTTCGGATAAACGTTCCGTTATGCATGGTTTCACTCCTTACGATAATCGTTCGAATACATCGTCATGACAGACGACATAGAGCATATCTGTATCTTGTAGCGGCAAGTCGAGCATCGTCGCCACATCTAATCGGTCATTGACCGCAATGAGTGTCACCCCTGATTCAAGTAATGCTGTATTTGCTTGCCGAACATTTTGCCACTCGACTTTTGGTTTCAACGCTTGGATGTTCCCGCCTGACTGTTTGCTTAACAATTGACGGAAAATCGCCGTCGTCCCTGGCTGTAACGTCGCTTTCGCCATTAAGAGGGAGACTGAGTCGTTCGCTAAAATAAAATCGTCGACGCGGACGTGTTTGAATTTCGAGATATTTCGTTCTTCACACACTTCAACGACCGTGTGCAAATCCACTTGATGTTCAGAGGACAGCGCCTCGACCGCTGAGGCGATCAAAAGCGATTTCCCATCGGCGAGTAATGTCTCCGTGATTCGCGCATCCGCAAAAATGGCCACGCGTCGTGCTTTCAGGACGTTCGCCTGCAATAAGACCGCTTCATCTGAGGCATCCCCTGAAACGAAGTGCACTTGATCGTGCACGTACGGCTCTTCGATCAACTGATCAATCAAGACGATTTCCGCTTTCGGTTCATAGTTGAGCACTTCATCAATTGCCTTTTTCGTCTTCGGGGACCACCCGATATACACATAATGTCCTTCTCCACGATACACTAGTCTTCCCTCCCGTTTTAACCGTTGAAACGTCGCGCCGATTTCAACTAATTTTCCAATCAACGCCCCGATAATCCCAATCCCGAATAGGAATAAGAAAATCCCGAGCCATCGTCCTGCCACGGAGGACGGATAAAAATCCCCATATCCGACGGTCGTCAGCGTTGTCATCGTCCACCAGAACGAATCAAATAACGACCCGAACGTCTCAGGCTCTAACCAATAACCGAGCACGGTCCCTAGGACGATAATGCCAATCGAAGCTAGAACGACATTTAAAAATGATAATTTCGCTAACCCTTTCCACAAACGAAATAAGATATGCACTGTTTCCCCCTCCTTCTCTCTTATATACTAAACGTATCTACAAAAAGATTCACGAAACCATTTTGATCGTGATTCCGTATAAGAAGAAAAAAGGAAGGACTGACTTATGAACTCAATCGTCTTAGAGTATCGTCTCTATAAAAATGAATTATCGTTCGAACCACTATACCACTACACGTCTCTCGGCTTAGACGAAGTGCTGGCCCGTCGTGAATGTGAGTTCTTCGTCAAAGACGGCATGACCTATAAACAACGCTCATCCGCCTTAGAAGGCGATCAATACTTCTTGATTTACGTCGACCGTTATACAGAAGGACCGGTGGACAAACACGAAACGAGTGAGATTAAAGTCGAGATTCGTACACTCGATGACCGCTTTGACAACCCGTTGCTCGAAGCCTATTACGTCGACCGTCACCTCGATGCGCTTGCCATGCTTGGGAGCCAGTATTTATATGTCGCCGGCAAAGAATATGAACGCGATTCAGCAGAAACAGATGAAGATCGTGGTGTGTACGTCATCTATGTCACACCGACGGGTTATGAATTGGAGGAATCAACATGAAGACAAGCAAGAAAATTTTAAGCGGACTCTCAGTCGCGGTATTGACGACTTCCCTTGCCGCTTGTGGTGGGGACGAATATGAGGAAGCAGCACTACCGGAAGAACCGACCGGCTACGAATGTGACGATTGGGACTGGGATGACGAGACCGAGTCGTATTATTGTGACGACGACCGTTCTCCGCACTATGGTAGCTACTTCTTACTCGGTAGCCTTTTCAACTCAAAAAATGCATTGAAGAGCTCTTCGTCGTATAAGACGTATAAAGCAAACGGTGGTGCGACTGGCGCTGTATCGAACGGCTCCAATTCAGGATCGTCAAAATCTGGACTCGGCAGCGGCTCTAAAGGTGGATTCGGCGGATGACGCGTGACGAACTTTACAGTCAAATCCCTTATTTTTGGCCCGATTTAAACGATGAAGAATATGCCTTATACGATTGTTTTGAGATGACCGCCTCACAGGTTGACTCTGTCCGAGAGGCGACCGAGGCGGTTGACTCGATTTTCCGTAAAACGAATCAATTGTTGCGGACGCTACCGGACGAGACGCTCCGACTACTCGGTTACCCCGAGGCGAGCCTGCCTTTTTTACGGGAAAAGACAATCCCACAAGAGACAATCATCGGTCGTTACGACTGGATCATGAAAGACGGTCAACTCAAATTGATGGAGTTCAATGCGGACACACCAACGTTTATTAAGGAACTGTTTGACGTGAACGGCGTGGTCGCTTCCGAGTTTGGTCTCCTCGACCCGAACAGAGAAGCCACCGCTCAACTGAAAACCGAACTGCGCAAGGCCATCGTCGCCGCATGGAAACGCCTCGGACGAGAAGGTACACCTAAAATCGTCTTTACGGCACATGACGACAACATCGAAGACAAATGGACGGCGCGCTTTCTGCAAGAAACACTCGACTTACCGTCTGAATTCGTACCGTTGCACGCCTTACTCGTCGACGAAGACGGTGTCTACACGCCATCGGGCGAACGGATCGACATCTTGTATCGTCAAACGTATCCGATCGAGCATCTTGTGGACGACCGGGCACCGGACGGAGACTTGATCGGCATTCGGTTGCTCGAATTGAACCTACAAAAACATGTGTCGCTGCTCAACCCGCTCTCGGCATTCCTCATGCAGTCGAAAGGCGTACAAGCCCTCATTTGGGAATTGTATGAGACAGAGACATTGTTCGATGAAGCCGAGCGCGACATCATCGGAACTTATTTTTTACCGACTTACTTAGAAGACACATCGTTTCTCGGCGAATCGGATTACGTCAAAAAGCCGGCGTTCGGACGCGAAGGGGACTCCGTCATCTTGTACACGAAAGACGGCCAACCGTTTCACCGAGAAGCACTACAAACATATGCGGAAGAAACAGCCGTGTACCAACAGTTCATCGAACTTCCGACACGGATGACGACGACCGTCAAAGGTCGTGTCGAGACACATTATATGGTCGGATGTTTCTGTTTGAACGGACATCCGTCCGCACTCGGCGTCCGTGCCGGTAGCATGATCACGAACAACCAATCTTACTACTTAGCCGTTGGCACACCTACACAAAAGGAGACGAACTCATGACATTCATCACACTCGATTCAATCTTAAGCTTCCTCGCCCACCTCGGGACAGGATTCGGTCTCATTCTCGCTGGACTCATCATCTTCGCCCTGACGACCAAGTATTCGGAACGTAAGTTAATCAAAGAAGGCAACATGGCCGTCGCCTTGAAACTTTGGGGGAAAGCGCTCGGACTCGCCATCGTCATCTATACGGTTTGGGCGAACAGCGTCAACTTACTCGACGCGTTCATCTGGGGGCTCGTCGGGATTGTCGCTCAAGTATTGGCGTTCTGGACGTTTGAATATGTCCTCACGCCTGGCGTGAACTTAGAAAAAGAAGTCGAGAACGGCAACATGGCGATCGGTTTCAGCTTGTTCGCCGCATCACTCGTCGTCGGCATCATCGTCGCCGCGAGCTTGACGTACTAATTCAAACACCCCATGCACTCGCGCGAGCCATGGGGTGTTTCTATTTATAAAAAATTGGAGGAAGAACAATGTCTAAGCGAATCATCCTACTCACGATCGTCTCCGGTCTTATCATCGTCGCCATCGCTGTCGGTGTCGGACTGTACACATACACCAACATTCAGAACGGTAACTCATACGAGAATGCCGAAAAGGAAATGAATCGTTATATGACGATGAACGATTGGTATACGTTTCAAATTCATAACATGGAACAGTCCGTTCTCTCTTTTTACACAAATGAAGATCGATCCGTCATCGGTCTAGCCGAGATTGATGTCGAAACAGGGAACTTAGGATCTGTCACGAAACAAACAGAGCCGAATCAACCTTTTGATTTCGTCACCCTTCAAGTCGAAAACAAGGAGTACATCGGCGTCCATCTAAAAGAGCGCCCAGAAGATGTCGTTTATTTACGGTTGAACGGCGACGATGGCTCAAAAGATTTTCCCGTCAACGATCCCGAAATCGAAAGCTACACCATGACCTATGTCATCGAAACAACAAAACGTCCAGATGGTGTGTGGTCGCTTGAGACGTTGGATGCCAACAAACAAGTCATACATTCAAGTGAACTCACGGAATAACCTATGTCATGCGTCAAGACGACTTTTTTAGTCGTCTTTTTTAGTTGGTCGCAAGAACTCCAGACGGTCCGAAAAATTCATATCGTGCCTGAGGGATGACGCGTACGACCGTTTCCATCATCGCATTCGGTCCGCACGTGTAAACGTCATGCCCTTCGATATCAAGTGCCTCGAGTTGCGTCGCACTCATACAACCCGATACGTCATCCACGTGTGTGATGAGGTGGAGCCCTTTAGCCACAAGTTCATCAAGTTCGTCTCCGAGCGGACGGAGTGTTGTGTTGCGAACCGCGTGCAACAATGTGACGGAGCGCCCTTGTCCGAGTGCCGTCTTCGCCATATTGAAGAGTGGTGTGATGCCGATCCCTCCCGCAATCAGTGCAAGCGGACGATCTGATGCTTCAAGAATGAATTCTCCTGCCGGTGCGCTCACCGGAATTTCGGTACTAACCGTCTGTTCATGGAGCCAGTTCGAAACGAGCCCTTCTTGTTTCGGTGCAATCCAGTACCCGTTCTCTGTCGTATCGATGACACTATATTGGCGGTGGTGCAAGATGTCCTCGCCAGCGATTCGCGCCTGAACCGAGATGTATTGTCCTGGGATGGCTGCACCGACGACCCCATCTTTCGCAACGAGACGTAATCGCTTCACTTCCGGTGTGTCTTCAATGATTTCTTCGATGACGAACGGTTTGAATCCGACCCACGGTGCGTCATCATACATCTGTTTCTCGAGTGAGATGAAGACATCGGCAATCACGCCATACGCTTTCGCCCATGCATCGATGATGTCTGGTGTTGCCGCTTCTCCGAGGACATCTTGAATCGCTCCGAGTAAGTTTTCACCGACAATCGGATAATGTTCTGGGCGGATATTCAAACTCTTATGTTTATGGAGTGCCGGTTGAATGGCAGGAAGAATCGCTTCGAGCCGGTCGATATGAAGGGCAGCCGCATAGACCGCGTTCGCAAGTGCCTCCGGTTGGCGTCCTCGTTTTTGGTTCGTATGGTTGAAGAAGTGACGTACTTCTGGATTTTGTTCAAACATTCGTTGATAAAAATGCTTCGTAATCGTCACACCATGTTCTTTCAAAACAGGCGCCGTCGCTTTTACAACCTCAATCGTTTGTTGATCTAACATGTGTTTATCCCCCTTTTGTTTCGTACACGTTCATTATGTGAGTCTAATCACCTTAAATCAATATATGAAATACTTCTTTAAAACAGATTTCACGATTCCGACTCATTTCTGCCATCACCCTTTCACATTTGTTCGAATCGCACTTTTAAACGTTGTCTTGTACAATGGAAAAAGAGGTGATGATGGATGAGACTCACGCAAACGTGTGACTACGCACTACGGACGTTGATGTATAGCGCCACGTTTTCGCATCGGCTGGTCACGATTCAAGAAGTCGCAGACCAATACAAAATTTCCAAAAATCATGTCATGAAAGTCGTATACGAGCTTGGAAAACATGGATACTTGGAGTCGGTTCGTGGCCGTGGTGGCGGCTTCCGTCTCGCGCGCCCGATGGAAGACATCAATGTAGGCGAGGTCGTTCGAACGATGGAACCGCTCGAGCTCGTGGAATGCTTCGGGGAAGGTCGATGTGTGATCGCACCGGCCTGTGACTTACGGAGTGTGTTGAATGAGGCGATGCTGGCGTTCTTTCAAGTGCTCGACCGTTACACGATTGCCGACCTCGTCGCCAATCGAACGAATGAACTTGCCCTGCTCTTAGGCGTACAAAACCCGACAGACTGAAAAAAGTCCGTCGGGTTTTTGTATGTCTCTATTTTTAGGACTCATCGCCACCAACGTTTCATCATTTTTTTCACATATAGTTCTGGGGACGTTTGATGAATGAAATTTTCAAAACATTCATTCAGGTTGTTTTCTAACTCTTCATCGAGTTCATTTCCATCTTCGTCATACAATTCAAAATGTGTATATTTCCAATCGTTATACGCATCAAACAATAAGTCATGGTAGCATTGCCAATGCTTACCGAAATTTGATGTGAATGTTGGCACCCATTGATTGATATAAATGTTGTGTAGCAACTCTTCGAATTTGGATGAGTACCAATGGTTATTTCCGAGCTTGTTAACCAAGTCTTGAAATGTTTCCAGCGTCATCGGTTCAACCTCACCAGAATAGTCATAACTCACTTTATTGAACTGATAAGGATGGGGAAACGCCTCTTCTGTTTTTATCCATTGATGAGGCCGGTATTGCTCGATTATTTCACCTAGCAATCTGGCAATCACAAGATTGACTGCTTGCGTATCCAATTCATTCACCTCATTACAGTTATGAATGTTCATTCGATTACAATTTCTTTAGTTTCGATTCGATTTCCGCTCGTCTCGACTCTAGAAACGGCGGCAAGGCCAAGCGTTCTCCGAGTGCTTCAACTGATTCATCCGTCGCGAATCCAGGTTCATCTGTCGCCAGTTCTACTAAGATCCCGCTCGGCTCGCGGAAGTAGATCGACTGGAAATAATAACGGTCAATGAGACCGGAGTGACTGATACCATGTGCGTCAAGTTTCTCAATCCACTTCGCCATATCGTCTGCTTCTTCCACTCGAATCGCCACATGATGCACACTTCCCCGCCCTGGTCGTTCCGATGGCAAATCCGGTCGATCGACGAGATGAATCTCTGTCGCCACGCCACCTTCTCCTGTTTCAAAAACGCGCACATCGTGACCATCCCGTTCAAATGTCGTCACATATCGATAACCGAGTATTTCAGTCAGCACTCGTGCCGTCTTGTCAATCCTCCGTACCGTCCACTCACTAAATCCGAGACCGAAGATGCCGACGTCCGTCGAAACAGGACCATTTCTCCAAGGTGTCCCGCTCCCTCCTTCCACCAGACAGAGGCGTTGGCCTTCATGATCTTCGAACGAAAGGGTTGCCCTTCCTAAAAAACGCTTCTGCCAGTACGCGAGCGCCCCATCCGGTACTCTGAGCGCTGTCCGGGAAATACTGTTTGACCCTCGATACGTCTGTCCGAGAAACGGTAACTCAAAGAACGTCAAATCAGTTCCAGGCGTCCCCGTCTCGTCCGCATAGAACAGGTGATACATCGATGGGTCATCCTGGTTGACCGTCTTTTTGACGAGCCGCATCCCTAGTACTTCCGTGTAGAATCGCAAGTTCTTTTTGGCATCCCCGGTCATCGCCGACACGTGATGTTGTCCACTAATCACCTTCATCATCCATCTCTCCTTCCGACTATATCGTTATTGTATCATCTTCAAATAAGTAAAGTCTTCTTTACATTATGTAAAGTTTGTTTTACACTAGCGGTAGAAACTAGAAATGAGGTGGCACGATGCCATTAGTCAACCGCGTAAAAGAACTGCGTGCTCGGCACCAGTTAACCCAAGGCGACCTGGCCGAAAAGGTCGGTGTGACGAGACAGACGATCATCTCGCTCGAGAAAGGCAGCTACACACCATCACTCATGCTGGCGATGCACATCGCACGCGTGTTCGAGGAACCGGTCGAATCTATATTCACAATCGAGGAGGAAACAAAATGAAACACGTTGTCGTTCAGTCTATTTCAAGCATCATCTTGTATGTCCTGATGGCTTTTCTGTTCAGTTCGTTTTTGTCCGATGTGTCAAAGACCGTCATTGAGTCTGACCGCTTCTTAGTTGAATTCAATCTGCTTCCAATACTATTACTCGTTGTTTTTGGCATTGTTTGGACAGTCTATTCATTTAACACACGACCGAACAAGCAGTTGAACTTTGCTCAATGGTCCGTCCGGATGACTGAATTCAGTGAAGTCGATGAGCGCGAACAAATCATCACAGCGAAAGCGACAAAAGCCGCCTACATCTCGTTCGGTATTTCCGTTCCAATCTTCATGGGATCGTTCATGTTCTATCCGTTATTTGAAGATGCGCTTCGTGCCTACCCAATCTATGCACTCGCTTCAACTCTCATCATCGCGACACTCGTCTATATGACGACTTGGATTCGCGGTTATCGACGTTAAGGAATTCATTACGAATTCCTTTTTATATTCCTGTTTTAGAATATTCCAAGTGGGGAATATAAGAGAATAAGAGGACGGTGACGAAAGATGGAAGAGAAACTGGCTTCTTTGTTTCAAGCGTTAGCCGACCCGAATCGGTTACGGATGATTGAATTGTTACGGAAACAGGAGTGGACGGTCGGAATGATGGCAAATCAGCTTGGAATCAGTCAACCGCAGACGTCGAAACACCTGCGAATCTTATATGATGCGGGGCTTGTCACGGTAACGATTGATGCGAACCGGAGACGCTACGCGCTCAAGTCTCAAGCACTTGAACCGTTAGATGCTTGGCAGACCTATATCGCGCGGGAAACAGAGCGTCTCGATCGATTGGAATCGTTTTTAGCGGAGTCACAACGAGAGGAGAATCAATCATGAGTACGGTCAAATCACATGTAGAGGGCACGACATTGATTATGGAACGTTTGTTCAAGGCACCACGGCAACTTGTATTTGAGGCATTCTCGACACCCGCACATTTGGAGAAATGGTGGGGACCGGCTGGATGGGAGACGAAAGTATACAGCTTCGACTTCAAACCAGGTGGGATTTGGCACTACTGCATGACGTGTGTCGACAAAGAACAGGGTGACTTTTACGGCATGGAGTCATGGGGCAAATCGACCTTTATCGAGATTGACCCATATTCCCGAATCGTCTATACGGATGCATTCTCAGATGCGGACGGACACGTCAATCCGGACTTACCTGTCATGACCATCACGAATGAGTTTCTCGATACATCGGAAGGCACGTTGTTCATTAGCCGCTCCGAATTCCCGAATGAAGAAGCTCTCCAACAAGTCGTCGAGATGGGGGCTGTCGAAGGATTCACTTCCCAGCTCGATCGTCTTGAAGCGATTGTCAGCCAGTAAAAAACATGCACCGTTCCCGAAAAGGAATGGTGCATGTTTTGATTTATCTGAACTGTCGAAACAATACGTCAAGCTGTTCTGGTGTGATTTCCTCAAACGTATCCCCGATGCTGACCTCGGTTGAACAAAATCCTTCTTTTTCAACGAGATATCCCGTAATGCCCACCCCAGTTTTTTCTTG
>NZ_JAPEHX010000048.1:0-25445 GCF_028823655.1 Exiguobacterium sp. B2(2022)
CTTTTTCTGTTGGTGGACATCTTGAAAGTGGGGAACTTGATGACAACCGTACTGAAATTTGGAGGCAGCTCTGTTGCCACAATCGAACAAATACAAGCCATTTCAGACTATTTACAAACACGTGTGGCGACCGGTGAAAAATTGGTCGTCGTCGTATCAGCAATGGGCAAGACGACGGACTCGCTCCTGTCGCTCGCTAAACAAATCACGGAGCGCCCGATGATTCGTGAACTCGATCGGCTACTCGCCGTCGGGGAAGAACAGACGATCAGTCTACTCAGCATCGCCTTGAACTCGCGAGGGGTACCTGCCATTTCACTCACCGGACAACAAGCCGGGATTGATACGATGGGCATCCATACGAAGAGCAAAATCAAAGCGATTCGTAAAGAAGTATTACATGAGAAGTTGCGTCAACATGACGTTTTGATTGTCGCTGGTTTCCAAGGTGTGAATGAAGCGGGAGACGTTACGACACTCGGGCGTGGCGGTTCGGATACGACAGCAGTCGCACTTGCGGCCGTCCTCAGTCAACGTTGTGAAATTTATACGGATGTGGCTGGGGTGTATACGACGGACCCGCGGATTCATCCGACGGCGAAGCGCCTCGACACGGTCTCTTATGATGAAATGATGGAGATGAGTGCACTCGGCTCTAAAGTCATGGAAATGCGAAGCGTCGAGCTCGCGAAAAAGTATGACGTGAATATTTTTGTTGGAAAGACGCTCTCGAGCGAAGGAGGAACATGGATCATGGATACGACGCAAGCAATGGAACAGAAAGCAGTCACGAGTGTGAGTGTCGTCAAAAACGTACTCAGTGTCTCAATTAAACACATCCCGCACACGGCAGCCGGAGTCGCGGACATCTTTGAACGATTGTCTGAACGTCACGTCAATATCGATATGATTTCACAGACGGCGTTCGATGGCGAAGTGTTCCTTTCGTTCACATGTCCACTCGACGAAGAGGCGTTCTTAGAAGAGGCACTCGCAGAATTAACAGCGACCTTGCCACAAATCAAAATCGATCGCCATACGGAACACGCAAAAATTTCGGTCGTCGGAATCGGCATGCGAGACGCGACAGGCGTCGCATCAGAACTCTTCGCGACGTTCCGCGAGATGGGGATTCCGTTCTATCAAGTCACGACATCTGAGATTAGCATTTCCTACACGATTCAAGAACAAGACGTGGAAGCGGCAGTCGCAGCCATTGCGGCTCGCTTCAACTTATAAGGGGGTAGCACGATGTATAACGTAGCTGTCGTCGGCGCAACGGGCGCCGTCGGACAAAAAATGATTGAGGTCCTAACCGAATACGAATTTCCAATCAGTGAACTGAGACTATACGCTTCGGCCCGTTCGGCTGGGAAGACGGTCGAGGTGAACGGACAATCGGTCGTGATTCGTGAATTGAACGATTCAATCTATGCCGATCCAATCGATATCGCCCTGTTCTCTGCCGGTGGAAGTATCAGCGAACAGTATGCGCCACGCTTAAGTGAACAAGGGGTCATCGTCATCGACAACTCAAGCGCATTCCGAATGCAAGAAGGAATTCCGCTCATCGTACCGGAAGTGAATCGAGTCGAACTCAGCCCGGAGAAGACACTCATTGCGAACCCGAACTGTTCAACGATTCAATCAGTCGTCGCGCTCGCGCCGCTATCGGAAGTATATGGATTGACGCGAGTCGCCTATACGTCTTATCAAGCCGTATCCGGTTCGGGTCAAAAAGGGATTGATGACCTCGAACGCGGTGCTCGCGGTGAGGATCCGACGAATTATCCGTATCCGATTTATGATAACGTGTTGCCGCACATCGACGTGTTCTTAGAAAATGGCTATACGAAAGAAGAACAAAAAATGATTGAAGAGACGCGTAAAATTTTGAACGCGCCGAATCTCGGCGTAACAGCCACTTGTGTCCGAGTGCCAGTACGAAACAGCCATGCGGTATCCATCACGTTGACGCTCGAACGGGATGCGACAGTCGCAGAAGTCAAAGCCGTACTCGCAGATGCGCCAGGGGTCGTGATCATGGACAACCCGGCCGAACTGTCATATCCGACGCCACTTGATGCAAACGGGACCGATGAGGTGTATGTCGGTCGAATCCGCCGGGATGACTCACAGCCGAATACATTCCATTTGTGGTGTGTCGCGGATAACGTTCGAAAAGGGGCAGCGGCAAATGCGGTACAAATCGCACAATGCATGATCAGTCAAACAGCGACAAAATAAGGAGGAGATGACATGTTCACAGGAGTTGCGACAGCACTAGCGACACCATTTCAAAAAGATGGGCAGTTAAACTTGGAGGCATGGACGGCGTTGATTGAAGACCAAATTCAAGAGGGAGTAAGTGGACTCGTCATCGGTGGAACGACCGGCGAAGGGATGACACTGACGAATGAGGAATTCGAGACTTTGCTCGTTCGAGCAGTAGAGGTCGCGAACGGTCGAGCGGTGATCATCGCGGGAACGGGATCAAACAATACGGCTGTCAGTATCGAAAAAACGAAGCGCGCCGCAGAACTTGGAGCGGAAATGGCGATGGTCGTTACCCCGTACTATAACAAGTCGACACAAGCTGGGCTCCTCGCTCACTTTACAGCGATTGCAGATGCATCACCGATTCCGCTCATGCTCTACAACGTCCCGTCACGGACTGGCGTCGCCTTAGCACCTGAAACGGTCGGGGAGCTCGCAGAACATCCGCGCATCACGGCCTTAAAAGAAGCGAGTGGAGATATCTCGGTCATGGCACAGATGATGGCTCACCTTCCGGAAGGATTCACCGTTTATTGCGGAAATGACGATCAGATCTTGCCATATATGGCGTGGGGCGCTCAAGGTGTCGTTTCAGTGTTATCGAACGTTTACCCGGGTGCGACCGTCGCCTTGGCAGAAGCACTTTTAGCAGGTGATCTTCAGACGGCGCGCACATGGCAATTACGCCTCCTCCCCGTGATCGACGAACTTTTCGCAGAAGTGAATCCGATTCCTGTGAAGGCTGCTCTTCAAGCGAGAGGATTTGAATTTGGTGCGCCACGTCTTCCGCTCGTCCCGATGAGCG
This sequence comes from Exiguobacterium sp. B2(2022), assembly GCF_028823655.1. Classification (NCBI taxonomy): domain Bacteria; kingdom Bacillati; phylum Bacillota; class Bacilli; order Caryophanales; genus Exiguobacterium; species Exiguobacterium sp. B2(2022). The sequence continues at coordinate 3,083 of NZ_JAPEHX010000048.1, forward strand.
CGACGGCCGAAGCGAAATTGCTATCGGCGATGGAGCAGTTTAACGAGGTGAGACAATGAATGTACTCATCCACGGGTTCGGTGCGATGGGACGAATCGTCGAAGAAGTCGCCAACGCGCAAGGCGTGAACGTCTCGGCAATCGTATCACCGGGAAGTGACGAGCACCTGGCATCATTAGACGAGGTGGATGCACAAGTCGATGTCGTCATTGATTTTTCAAATCCGGCATTACTTCCTGGCTTGCTCGCATTCGGGAGGTCACGCAAGATCCCGCTCGTCATCGCGACGACAGGATTCACACCTGAGGAACTTGCGGATATCGAAGAAGCATCATCAGACATCCCGATTTTTCAGTCGTATAACACATCGTATGGGATTGCTTTGTTGAAGCAGTTACTCGATCAACTCGTTCCGCTCACGCTCGGCTATGATATCGAGGTCATCGAGGCGCACCACCGAAAGAAAGTGGACGCGCCAAGCGGCACGGCGGAGCTGTTGGCCCGCGCCATCAAAGCGAAGCGAGAGGTGACACCGATTTACGAACGAACATCACGCCGGGAAGCGCGTGGCGCCGAAGAGTTGGGCATGCACTCGATTCGCGGCGGCACAATCTTCGGGGAGCATACGGTGCTCTTCGCAGGAGATGATGAAATGATTGAATTGAAACATACCGCGCTATCGAAACGCGTCTTTGCAAATGGGGCCCTTGCTGCAGCAGCAACGATCATCGATCGCCCCGCAGGACTTTATAATCTATCGAACTTATACGAGGAGGCTACTCATGTTACTCACAAACGCTTATGAAATCGCACAATATATTAAAGATGCTAAAAAGGAAACACCAGTAAAACTTTACGTAAACGGCCAATTGGCAGGTCTTGAAATCGAAAAAGCGAAAGCATTCGGTACAGACGAGTCGAAACTGTTCTTGACGACGGCGGAGCGCGCAGCAGCTTTCTTAGAAGCGAACGCATCTGTCATCACCGATTCACACCTTGAATATGATCGTCGCAACAGTGCCGTTCCAATGCTCGATACGACACAACTCAATGCACGAATTGAACCAGGTTCGTTTATCCGTGACCACGTTCAAATCGGAAACAACGCTGTCGTCATGATGGGGGCTGTCGTCAACATCGGAGCGGTCATCGGAGATGGTTCGATGGTCGACATGAACGCCGTCATCGGAGCGCGCGGAACGCTCGGGAAAAACGTTCACCTTGGCGCGGGTGCCGTGGTCGCCGGTGTCCTTGAGCCACCTTCAAAAGATCCGGTCATCATCGAGGACGGTGTCATGATTGGAGCGAACGCGGTCATCTTGGAAGGCGTTCGCGTCGGTGAAAATGCGGTAGTCGCAGCTGGAAGTGTCGTCACGCAAGATGTGCCTCCAGGTGTGGTCGTCGCGGGTACACCGGCACGAGTCATCAAGCAAAAAGATGAAAAAACTTCTGAAAAAACGCAACTTGTTGATGACTTACGCTCTCTCTAACGTATAATAGACAGAAAATATAAACAATGAGGAATGGGAGAGTTGCATTATGGAACAGTATGGACAATGGATGTGGAAAGACGGGGCTTGGATTGAGCCGACTGACGCAAACACGAGTATCATGACACACGCGATTCACTACGGAAGCGGGTTTTTTGAAGGGATTCGCGCGTATCACACGGAAGAAGGCCCAGCCATCTTCCGCTTACGTGAACACTTGGAGCGACTCGTTCGCTCGTGTGCATACTACCACGTCACGCTACCTTACACGGTAGACGAACTCGAACAAGCAACGATGGAATTGATTGAACGAAACGGATTTGAAGCATGTTATATCCGCCCGTTCGTCTTCCTCGGGACACCTTGGCAAGCACTTATGCCGACAGCAGAGACGAAGGTACATGTTGCCATCTCGTGTTGGCCGCTCGGCGAATATTTCAGCAAAACAGTCGGGATTCGGGCGAAAGTGGCCTCGTATCGCCGCGTATCTTCTACGATGATGCCGATGCAAGCGAAAGCCGCATCAAACTATATGAACTCACAGTTGTTAAAAGGAGAAGCGCTTCGTGACGGATTTGATGAAGCGATCGCCCTCGATATGAACGGAAACGTCAGTGAGGCGAGCGTCGCGAACATCTTCCTCGTCAAAGGGAAGACAATCACGACACCGTCGCTCGATTGCTCCGTACTCGATGGCATCACACGTCAGACGGTCATGCAACTTGCGCGTGAAGCAGGTTACGAAGTCGTGGAACGTCACATCGGGCGCGATGAGTTATATGTAGCCGATGAGATCTTCTTGACGGGAACGGCAGCCGAGGTGACGAGCGTCATCGAGGTCGATCACATCTCAATCGGTGGCGGCGTCCAGTCGGTCGCGACAGAAATGTTGACACGCTATCGTGAGGCCGTGACAGGACAACTTCCGGAACACCGTGATTGGGTTACGTTTGTAAAATCAGCAGTCAAAGAGTAAAGGAGTTTTGAACGATGGGAGTCACAATTGACTTGAATGCGATTCGCGAGAACAAACGTCGGATTGAAGCGCTAGGGCGCCCCGTGTTTGCGGTCGTGAAAAACAACGCCTATAACCTAGGGATGGAGCCAGTTGTGACGACTTTGTATGATGAAGGGGTCCGTCACTTCATGGTGACAACAATCGAAGAAGCGATCGAAGTTCGAACGCATGCAGAAGCGGCTCGAGTCCTCGTCATGAATCCGGTCTATACGTGGCAACACGTCCATGCCCATGACTTTGATGTCGCCATCGGGTCATATGAATGGCTCGTCTCACAGCGAGAGCATCTCGATGGGGTTCGCCTACACTTAAAACTGGATGTCGGGATGAACCGATTCGGTGCCAAAACGTTTGAAGAAGCGCTACAAATCGTCGCCTTCTGTCAAAATGAAGGATTGGACCTCGTCGGATTATGTACGCACTTCCCGCTTGCGGATGCAGATAACGCGGAAGTCGAGCATAGCGTGCAAGTCGAACGTTTTGCCGACTGGTCGACGCGTTTGATGGAACGTCATACGTTTGAATTGATCCATGCGGCAAATAGTGCAGCCACGCTTCAAGATGACGCGCGCTTGCATCATTGCACACATGTGCGTGTCGGAATTTTCTTATATGGCTATTCATCGGTCGAACCCGTTGAATGGTTGGTTCCCGCTTTCTATTGGGAGACGGAAGTGGTCGCGGTCCATGACATCGAAGCGGGGGCTCATGTCGGATATGGGACGGGATACACAGCCGAAACGAAGGAGCGAATTGCCGTTCTTCCTGTCGGATACGGAGATGGGTTAATGCGAGCGAGACGTCACTTGCCTGTTCATATTGAAGGGAAAGCCTATCCGTTCGTCAGCAATATCTTTATGAGTCATAGCTTCATCAAAGTGGACGACGACGTACAAATCGGCGATCGGGTCACACTGTATGGGGTAGAAACGAAAATCGATGACGTGACACGTGTTGGTTACGCCAACAATTCAGAACAGCTCTGTGCTCGTTCATGGCGTGTCCCCCATCGCTTTGAAGGAGGAATTGTATGTACACCACCAATCAATCAGAATGTTTGATCGAAGGTGTGTCCGTCCGTGAACTTCAAGCGACGTACGGGACACCTTTATACATCATGAGTGAGCCAGAACTAGAGCGTCGCCTCGGGATTGTCCAGGATGCGTTCCTAGACAAGTATCCGAACACGTATGCGTTATACGCGTCAAAAGCGTTATCGATTGCGGCCGTGTATGAAAAAGTAATGGCGGCAGGTTTAAGTGTCGACGTCGTCTCAAGGGGTGAGATGTACGTGGCACTGCATGCCGGTGTACCGGCAGAGCGCATTCACGTCCACGGGTCGAACAAAACGATTTTGGATATCACGTTCGCACTCGAACAGGGGATTACACACTTTACCATCGACAACATGCGTGAAATCAGCATCTTGTCAGGACTTGCGGCTGAATATAATCGTGAAGTCGATGTTCTTCTCCGCATCGTGCCTCAAGTCGTTGGAGGTGCCCATGCGGCGATTCAAACGGGTGGGGTTGATACAAAATTCGGTTTTCCGACGCATGACGATACGTATTTGGATGCCGTTCGTGCGACGTTGGAAGCGGAACATTTACAGTTGAAGGGCATTCACTGTCACGTCGGTTCTCAAATTCAAGATCCGACCCTCTTCATCAACACGGTGAAGACGATGGTGCGCTTCATGGATACGATTCGTCAAGAGACCGGCTATACGACGGATGTGTTAAACATTGGTGGTGGCTTCGGTGTCGCTTACTTGGATGAAGACGAGCGTCTCGACTTCGCACAAACGATGGAGCGTGTGATGGAGACGTTGGTCGAGGAAGTCGAGGCACGTGAATTGCCACTTCCGAAAATCGGGATTGAACCTGGTCGTTGGCTCGTCGCCAATGCAGGCGCCACGCTTTATGAGGTGGGAACCGTCAAAGAAGTGAGTGGCGTACGCACGTTTGTGTCCGTCGATGGTGGGATGACAGATAACATTCGTCCGGCGCTATATGACGCAGAATATGAAGTCGTGGCAGCGACTCGGATGAATGAAGAGAAGACGCTCGAGGCAAAAATTGTCGGAGCGTGTTGCGAGTCGGGAGACATCATCTCGAACCGCTCTTTGATCCCTCCTGTCACACCGGGTGATTTGCTACTCGTCAAAGCAACGGGAGCGTATAACTTCTCGATGGCGAGTAACTATAACCAAATGCTTCGTCCTGCCGTTGTATTCGTCAAGGATGGGCATCATCGCCTCGTCGTACGTCGCCAAACGTTTGAAGACTTGGTGGCGTGCGAGGTCATTGGTCAATCGATTTAAAGCTACAGAGCAATCTGTAGTCTTTTTTTGATTTTGAAATGAGAACGTTTTTCAATTATGATAGAGAAGAGAAAAAAAGGGGAAGTGACGGTCATGACAAAGACAGCAGCACAACAGTTAATTGAAGAAAGACGCACCGTTCGGATGTTCAAAGAAGAACCGATTGATACGATGGTGCTATATGAGGTGTTGCAATCGGCACACCAGGCACCGTTTCATAATAAAGTCGAGCCATGGAACGTGTATGTGTTCAACGGGGATGGCAAACAAGTGTTACTCGATGCGCTCGAGCCAGCCTTCTCGGAGGCGTCAGAAGGACAACGTGAAAAAGTGACAGGACGCATCTTGAATGCAGCAACGTGTATGTATGTGACGGCAAAGCGATTTGAGACGGAAAAAGGAAATCGTGACGCGTTGCTCGCGACGGCGACATTTATTCAAAATGTTCAACTCTTATTCAGTGAACGTGAGATCGGAATGGTCTGGCGTACGGGCGGACTTTTTGACGATGCGCGTTTGAAAGAAATGATTGGAGCGGAAGGGGAGACGTTTATCGGTCTTCTGCAAATTGGGAAATATGACACAGCAGATATCCCTGCACCGAAAGCACGACAGCCGATTGATGCACACTTGACCATTTTTGAATAAAAAACGAGCGAAGGGAGAACTTGACAGCCGATTGATGCACACTTGACCATTTTTGAATAAAAAACGAGCGAAGGGAGAACCCTTCGCTCGTCGTCTATATGAATCCGTTATCGTTTTAATTTAGTTGCGAGCCAATCTTGAATCACAGGTGTTGGAATCATCCAGCCGTTCCTCCATTTTTAGAATCTTCTTCTCTACTATTATCCAAATGCATACGTTCCCAAACCTCACGATGTGCACCATGGAGTGTGTCATCGAAAGAATCATCGATATGAAGGCCATAACTTGGGTTAATCGATGAGGCATACAAATCTAACATGAGTCGATCGTGGTTCGGATACATAGAGTGGGCTCCTTTCCATACGTCAGCTTGGCTACACTATTAGTATACAAAGGAACTGTGTAGAAAATTCGAGAGAAACGTTAACATTTTATGAATCTTGTAAACGCTTTCACAAACTGTGTGTTTCGCTTACGGGTACGCACGACTGTTGGTACTGCTCAGCACGTTTCGCATACTTCTTAACCGTTCTCTCCATGATGAAGCGGTCTTCGTCGTTCAGAGGACGGACGACTTTTGCTGGTACGCCCATCACCATCACCCCTTCAGGGACTTGCATATTCGGTGTCACAAGCGCACCCGCAGCCACGAATGACCCTTTCCCGATTTTTGCACCATCGAGCACGGTAGCGTGCATCCCGATCAAGCAATCCTCTTCAATCTCACACCCGTGAATCATCGCCATATGACCAATCGAGACACGGTCATGGATAATGGTCGGTGAACCCTCATATTGATGGATCATCGAACCATCCTGAATATTGACATAAGAACCGATTCGGATTGGACCCTCGTCTCCACGGATGACGGTGTTGAACCATACTCCTGAGTGTGCCCCGATTGTCACATCGCCAATGACATGTGATCCTGGTGCAAGATAAGTCGTCGAATCGACGTGTGGTGTCAGTTCTCCTAGTTTGTATTGCATCGTTGTAACCCCTTTCAGATCGATATGCTATCATTGTCGCACAACTTGAAAAAGAAATTGCAACGAAAAGAATATTCTTGGTAAGATAGTTAAAATACGTTGAATAAGGAGATCAAAAGATGGAGAAACAACATTTGATTGACATCGCCGCAAAGAAAAAGAAAGCGGCCGTCGTCTTTAAAGACGTCGCTGTGATTGACGTGTACAGTCGTGAGACGATTCGTACGGACGTCGCCATCGATGCCGGGTATATCGTGGCAATTGGGGAAGGATACGATGGAGAGGTCGAATATCATGACCCGACTTGGACGCTTGCCCCGTCCTTTATCGATTCGCACGTCCATATCGAGTCGTCGATGGTCCCACCTCATGAGTTTGCGAAAGCGGTCTTGCCACTCGGGGTCACGACGGTCATTGCGGACCCGCATGAGATTGCGAACGTGAACGGGGCGCTTGGGATTGAATATATGTTAGCGGATGCAAAAGGGCTACCGCTTGACGTCCGCATGATGTTACCGAGCTGTGTGCCGGCGACACCATTCGAACATGCAGGTGCAAAGTTATACGCAGAAGACTTGGCACCGTTTTTAGGAGACCCTGGTGTACATGGATTAGGTGAGGTCATGGACTATCCATCGGTCGAAGCAGGAAGCGAGGATATGCTTCAAAAGATTGTGCAGACGGAACAAGCGGGCAAAGTCGTGGATGGCCATGCTTCGGGTCTCAATCCTGATCAATTGAATGTATATCGCTCAGCAGGAATCATGACGGACCATGAATGTACGACTGCAGAAGAGGCGATTGAACGGGTACGACGTGGATTCTACGTTCAAATTCGAGAAGGTTCCGTTGCACGAAATGTGGAGAAGGTCAGTTTGGCCGTGACAGAAAGCAATGCCCATCGTTTCCTCTTCTGTACAGACGATAAGCATTTGGATGACTTGGTCGCAGAAGGTGGGATTGACTACAACATTCGTACGGCAATCAAGCAAGGCGTTAAGCCAGAAACGGCCTATGCGATGGCGAGTTTACACGCTGCAGAAGCTTATGGGTTAAAAGAAATCGGGGCCATCGCACCTGGGAAGAAAGCAAACTTCGTCATCTTGTCAGACGTCGAATCGGTAAAAATCGAGCAGGTGTACGTCAACGGTACGCTCGTCGCCGAAGCGGGGAATGCGACATTTGACGCTGATGGGATTGAAGTACCGAAGCCGATGAAAGGTGAACTCGAATTACCTGAATTGACAGCCGACTCGTTTCGAATTGCTCCGAGCGACGAGGAAGTGGATGTCATTCAAGTGCTTCCGAACAGCTTGTTGACGAAACGACAACGTCTTTCGTTCCAACCGGATGCATCAGGGGCAGATTTATCGCAGGATATCGCCACGCTCGCCGTCATCGAACGTCATCATGGGACAGGTCACATGGCGCTAGCTCCTGTCACCGGATTCGGGTTAAAACGAGGTGCACTTGCAGCTACTGTAGCCCATGACAGCCACAACTTGGTCATCGCTGGAGTCAGCCCAGAGGATATGTTACTCGCAGCGAGAACGCTTGAAAAAGTAGGTGGAGGGGTCGTTGCCGTATCGGAAGGTGAGGTGCTCGCCGTGTTGCCGCTTGAAATCGGTGGTCTCATGACGAAACGTCCTTACCGTGAAGTGGCAGATATTCTCGAACAGTTAAATGATGCGCTCGACGTTGTCGGTGCACACCGTCACTTTAACCCATACTTGACGATGTCATTCCTTGCCTTACCGGTCATTCCGGATTTGAAATTGACCGACATGGGATTGTTCGACGTGACCACTTTCTCATTCATCAACGATTGACTCGGTCTAACGTATGATTTTTGTTAAGAACGGTCGATAACGATTGAATGACTGACAGGAAGTTGGTATAGTTACGACAAGTTTCATCGGGTCAAAATTGAAAGGGGGGATATTACAGATGGAACAAGTTGCTTACAATCGGTCGTATGATGAACATGAGGAATTGATCAATTCTGTATATCGTGCTTTCAAGGACCGATGCGAAGAACTGCCAGAAGAAACGCAGACGAAACGCCGTTTACGGCGACTCATCTTTTCTACGATTAAAGAACAGACGAAGTCTCACGCTGACCGATTCGTGTTATACCACTTCTTCAACGATTTCTTTAAAGCAGTAGAGACGAATGACCAAGAAGCGCTTGCTGTATTGAAGCGAATCATTCGTGATGAAAAAAACTATTGATATGTGACGTCAACTTGTGATAATTTAGACGTAACTTTAAATGAATATTCGTGCTATCGATGAGGTAGAGGTGCGATGCTGATGAGTAAGTAGTCGGAGGATGACAACGATGAGGACTACAAAAAGGCAGGATCGCCGAAGTGCAACACCATGTCCGTGGGGTTGTGCTGGGCTGACGGGAAACACCCGTCGGACTGCCATACATATTTACGTATGGAGCGCTCCAAGTCGGCTAAGAAAGACGGAACATCCAGCGAGGGTGTCGGCTTTGTTGCCGATGCCCTCGCTTTGCGTTTTTTTAAGCATAGGGGGGCCTCATCCTAATAAAAAAGGAGGAATTCAGCATGGTAGATTATTCAACTTCGGTACTTTCACTCGTACCGGCATTACTCGCAATTATTATGGCAATCACTACAAGAAAGGTCATCCCATCACTCGGTGTCGGGATTATCGCAGGGGTACTTCTCCTGCACAGCTTTAATCCGCTCGATTCGATTCAATACTTGTGGTCGAACATTATTGCTCTATTCTGGTCGGATGGAGCCATTAACGAATGGAATGTCTTGTTGATTGCGTTCTTGCTCCTTCTCGGTATTTTGTCGTCAATCATTCAAACGTCGGGTGGCGCACGCGCATTCGGTGAATGGGCTGCTGCGAACGTCAAGACGGCACGCGGTGCGCGTCTCGTATCGTTTGGTCTTGGTATTTTGATCTTTATCGATGACTATTTTAACAGTTTGGCGGTCGGGAACATCAGTCGTCCACTCACAGACCGTAAAAACATCTCACGCGCGAAACTTGCGTACACGATTGACTCAACAGCAGCACCTGTCTGTGTCATCAGCCCGCTTTCAAGTTGGGGCGCGTACATCATCGCCATCATCGCTGGAATTTTGACAAAATATTCGATTGATAGCTACTCATCATTCTCTGCGTTCATTCAAATCATTCCGATGAACTTCTATGCCGTCTTCGCACTCTTGTTGACAGCGTATGTGGCCTTTACTGGACTTGCCATCGGACCGATGCGTACGCATGAACTGCGTGCCCTACAAGGTGAATTGTATGATTCAGCAAAAGGGAAGCCAATGGGAATGAGCGAAGATTTGCATGAACACGAAGGTGGGAAAGTTCGCGACTTGATCGTTCCAATCATCACACTCATCATTGCGACTGTTTCGGCCATGCTCTATACAGGTGGACAAGCATTGGCTGCAGACGGCCAGAACTTCTCATTGATTGGGGCGTTCGAATCGACAGATGTGACGCGTTCACTCGTCGCAGGTGTCGTCATCAGCTTGATTGTCGCACTCCTTCTTCTTGTCGGTCGTAAAATCCCGGCGCGTGACTATGGAAAAGCGGCATGGGAAGGCGTCCGTGCGATGTGGCCAGCCGTCCTCATCCTCTTGTTTGCTTGGACAATCATTGCAGTCATCAGTGATATGAAGACAGGTGAATACTTGGCGAGCTTCGTCACGGATACGATTGCCGCTTCGTACTTGCCACTTCTTCTCTTCTTGATTGCTGGAATCATGGCATTCTCGACAGGGACGAGCTGGGGAACGTTTGGTTTGATGCTTCCGATCGGGGCAGACTTGATCATGGCAGTCGAACCAGAGCTTCTTCTCGCATCACTCGCTGCTGTGTTGGCCGGTGCAGTGTTCGGTGACCACTGTTCGCCAATCTCGGATACAACGATCCTCAGTTCGACAGGAGCTGGCTCACACCATATCGATCACGTGGTGACGCAATTACCATATGCAATCCTTGCAGCAATCGTCTCAGCAATCGGATACTTGGTACTTGGAATCACAGCATCGATTTGGATTGGGTTCTTCGCGGCATTGATCACGTTTGTGGTACTAGTGGGAATCGCGCAAGTGATTTCAAAACGTGGAAAAGTACCTGCTGACATTCGCGCACAGCGTGAGGCTTAATAGATGAAAATGACTTCCATCGATTTGATGGAAGTCATTTTTTTGTGATTGTCACTACATAAATGAGGCGGTCGAACAGTCTACCGAGAATGAACCAGAAGGAGACTGTCATGATGTAAAGTGCTGACTGAGGCAGGGAGGTCGGATGGATGATGTGTGAGGAAAACCAGGGTGTCTCAAGCAACCAGAATGGAGGCGAAGATAAAAACAATAAGATGTTCTTGTCATCCAATCCAGTAATATTGAGGATGCTGATTGCGGTAGCCAATAGGGTGAGCCATAGCGTCCAACTCTTCATAAGTAAAAATCCCCTTCACCACAGAAAAACATCCTTGATCCGTATAGGTATCAAGGATGTTATCTCATTATTTGACGTCAAGCCACTTGAAGCTCGCATCGGCACCGAACGGGTGACGATACATGTTTTCGATGTTTGAACGCTCTAAGTATGCTTCACCTTTTTGGTAAATCGGAGCGATTGCGAAGTCTTCTTCAAGAAGGATACGTTCAGCTTCTTGCATCGTTTCCCAACGCTTCATCTGATCGGCTTCTTTCTTCGCTGATTGGATCAACTGATCATACTCGTCGTTTGAGTACTCCATACGGTTGAATGGTCCGTCTGTGACCCACATGTCGAGGTATGTCATTGGATCCTGATAGTCAGGGCCCCAACCAGCAGCAGAAACGTCATACTCACCTTTTCCTTCGAGGTCAAGGAAGTTTTTGAACGGTTGTTGTTTGATGTTAAGCGTTAAACCAGGCAAGTTCTTTTCGAGTTCACCTTTGATGAACTCGTTGACTTTCTTGAACGCTTCTTCGTCACGTGAGAGGAACTCGAGCTCGATTGTTTCGACTCCTAGCTCTTCAAGACCTTTCTCCCAAGCGGCTTTCGCTTCATCAACATTGTAGCTGAGGAGGTCTGGATGCTTCTCACGGAAATCAGCGCCGTCTTCTGTGAATGTGAAGTCTTTTGCCACGATGAAGTTCGCTGGCTGTGAACCGTCCGTCAAGATGACATCCGTTACACTTTGTTTATCAAATCCTTTGGCAAGTGCCTCACGAATGTTGACGTTTTGAAGCGCCTCGTTCTTTTGGTTGAAACGAAGGAAGTTGATCCGTGCATCGGCACGCGTCTTAAATTCATCGCTGTCTTCAAATTGTGGAACGAATTCAGATGAGAGAAGCGTGTAGTCCGCTTCGCCTGACTCGAACAAGTTGACACCCGTCGATACGTCTTTTACGACTTTGACGTTGATCGTATCCATCTTCACGTTTTCAGCATCCCAATACTCTGGGTTTTTCTTATAAACCCATCCTGCATTGTCTTGCCATTCGCTTAACACATAAGGACCGTTATAGAGCGTCTTGTCGACAGAAGTCGCGAATTCTTCGCCCTGTTCTTCAACAAACTCTTGTTTTTGTGGCATGTAGGTCGGGAAACCAGTTAATCCTAAGAAATATGGTGCTGGTGCTTCCAATTGAACTTCAAGTGTCTTCTCGTCGATTGCTTTCGCACCGAGATCGTCAAGAGACGCTTCGCCTGCAAGAATTTTATTTGCATTTTTTAAGTCTTGAAGGATATACGCATACTCTGCACCTGTTTCTGGGTTGAGCGCACGTTTCCAAGAGTATACAAAGTCTTCAGCTGTAATTGGAGAACCGTCTGACCAGTTCGCGTCACGTAGTTTAAATGTGTATGTAAGACCATCTTCTGATACTTCGACATCTTCAGCGATCCCTGGTGTCGGTTGGTTGTTCTCGTCTAGACGATATAACCCTTCGAACACGTTGTTCGTCACGATAATCGATGTCGAGTCCGTCGTAAGTGTTGGATCGAGCTGTGGCAAATCTGTCGCCGATACCATCGTGATTTCTTTTTTAGCATCGCCTGAAGATGAATCCTCCGAACTTGATGAGTCATCTCCTGTACTACAAGCTGCCGTCGCTAATAATGCGACCCCCGATAAAGCTAGCCATTTTTTGTTACGCATTATACAACCTCCCGAAAATTCTGATAATTTAGAATATGTTGTAATTAAACTACATCTGGGATGAATATGCAATGGAATTTTTCAAATTATTCGAAAATATAAACTTATTTAGAATGTCTATCCTTCAATCCTTTTAGGAAGTAGAATAGAAAAATCAACGAATGATTATACAGTATTTTTGTATAGTTATTCGATAAGATTATAGATTGGTGGAGGCGTTAATTTGAAACAACATTCAGCCGGAATCGGCTTTTTCGGTCTCGCGGCCATGGTCGTCGGGACAATGATTGGTGGAGGTGCCTTTAATCTCCCAGGTGCTATGGCACAAGGGGCAGGCGTAGGACCTGTTTTAATCGGATGGGGAATTACGGGGATCGGGATGATCATGCTTGCCTTTGTCTTTCAGTTTTTAGCGGACACGCGTCCTGAATTAGAAGGTGGCATTTACGCCTATGCACGGGAAGGGTTCGGTAAATTTGTCGGATTTAACAGTGGATGGGGTTACTGGATGTCAGCATGGATTGGGACAGTGGCAAACATCACCTTGATTTTTAGCACGTTGGCATACTTTTTCCCTGTATTCTCGGCAGAACATCGATTGTTCCGTTTGTTCGTCAGTGCAATTTTGGTGTGGGGATTATTTTGGCTCATTTCCCGTGGAATGCGGGAGGCGGCACTGTTGAACATCGTCACGACGATTGCGAAGCTCGTTCCGATTTTTTTGTTCATCGTGCTCATTCTCTTCGCGTTTCAGATTGATACGTTCCGGGTCGACTTTTGGGGCGAGTCGGGATTTGTTTGGGCAAATGTTTTCCCTCAAGTGAAGTCTACGATGCTCGTGACATTATGGGCGTTCGTCGGTATTGAAGGGGCAGTCGTCTTGTCCTCGCGCGCGCGTCAGAAAAAAGATGTAGGTCGAGCGACAGTGATCGGTTTGATTGGCACATTGTTGATCTATATGATGATTTCGATTTTCTCGTTCGGTGTCATGACGCAAGAACAACTCGCAGCGTTACCAGAACCGTCGATGGCATATGTGTTAGAAGCAGTCGTTGGACCGTTCGGGGCGACATTGATCAATATCGGACTGCTCATCTCATTGACAGGGGCATTGCTCGGATGGACGATTTTAGCGACCGAAATTTCATATGTCGCTAGTCGAGACGGTGTCTTCCCGAAAGTGTTCAATCGATTGAACGCAAACGATACGCCAGTGAACGCATTATTGATCACACAAATGTTTACGCAAGTCGTCACAGCTGTTGCATTGTTCTCGGAGCAGACGTATCTTGTCTTGTCGAGTATCGCCGGGATCGCAGCACTCGTTCCATATCTATTCTCGGCACTTTATGGATGGATGGAAGCGAAGCGGACGGCATCGTTACGGATGATGGTCATCTCTGCCATCGCTTCGTTATACGCCACATGGCTACTGTATGCATCGGGAATCGAATACGTCCTGATTGCGATGATTCTTTACGCACCTGGTGTATTTGTCTTTCTGTTAGCAGAGCGGGAACAAGGACGCCCATTCTTAACACGCGCGCAGTCAATCATCGCCGTCATTATTTTGTTGTGTGCCACGTATGGCGTATATGGTCTTTGGACATCATCGATTGCATTATAAGAAAACTCACCGACGCTTCATGCGTTCGGTGAGTTTTTTGATGATCGGAGTAATTGTTCGATTGCCTCTGGAGAAGCAGGTCTTGCATACAGGTAACCTTGGAATGAATCACACGCGGTAGACTTTAAATGCTGAAGCATCTCTTCGTCTTCGACCCCTTCGGCCACAACATGAAGATTCAAGCTCTTTCCGAGATGGACGATGACGTCAAGCAAGTGAGATTTAGATGTCATCCAGTCGTCGAGAAATACTTTATCAATCTTAAGCTCATCGACGGGGAATGACTTTAAATATTGCAAGGACGAGAAGCCCGTTCCAAAATCGTCAATCGACAGGCGGTAATTCAGTCGCTTAATCTGCTCCATGCGTTCAATGATTTCGTCGGTTTGTTGCATGACCAAGCTTTCTGTAATTTCTAAAATGACATCTGATGTGTCGAGTTGGAGTTGTTGCTTGATGTTTCGAAGCGTATTCAAGAAACTGTCGCTTCGGAACTGGTTTGGTGAAATATTGATCGCCATCGAGAGAGGCTGGTCAAATTCAGCCTTCCATGTCTTCAATTGTTTTGTCGCCTCTAAAATGACCCAGTTGTTGATTGGAACGATGAGCGCCATTTCCTCTGCGAGTGGAATGAACTCGGAAGGAGGGATTTGTCCCAATTCTTCGTGATGCCAACGAAGGAGCGCTTCAAAGCCAATGAGATGGTCTGTCGCCAGCTCATATTTTGGCTGATACTCGAGATAAAAGTGTTTTTCTTCTAGCGCGCGATATAAGGCTTTTTCAATATGAATTTGTCTTGAGAAAGCGGCATCCATATCTTTTGTCACGAATTGAATCGTACCAACTCCAATCTGTTTTCCTTTGAAGAGGGCACTTTCAGCACGCGTATACAGTTCCTCGAGTGAACTCGCAGAAGACGGATAAAACACACAACCGACCGAAATGGAGACCATGATCGAGTGATGGTAGATTCGGAATGGTCGTTGCAACTCGTGTTGCAGATGGCGGAGTGATTGAAACACTTCTTCTTTTGACTCTTCAAAGAACATGACGCCGAACAGTCCGCCCGTCGGATGGAACAATAAAGCGGATTCTGGAATGAGGTGAAGTGCACGTTCCTTGATTTGGACGAGGAGCTCATTCCCGACACGAGATCCGAACGATTCGTTGATGATCTTGAAACGATCGATATCGAATAAAGCGATGTGGAGAAGTCCTTCTCGCTCATCGCTTTGTTGAAGGATTAAATCGTATTGACGTAAGAAGCCTTTTTTATTGTAGAGTCCAGTTAACTCGTTTTGGTAGGCTAAGAATCGAACTTCTTTTTCGAGGCGTTTCTTTTCTGAAACATCGAATCCGAACGCTGTATACTGAATCATATCATTTTTTTCACTGACAATCGGCACGACGGTCAAATTAAGCCAACAAGGCTCATCATCGTGCTCTTTGCATGAAATCGGCATTTCCCCGTTCCAGATGCGGTTCGTCGCCAAGGACGTTAAGACATCACGTGAAATCCCATCTTGATCGCTAGCATCATGAATGAGCTCGAACCAGTTCTTCCCGATTAATTGTTGTTCCGTTGCATCGAGCAGATGACACAAGGATGGATTAATATCAACGATTTCACCTTTTGCGTTCGTCGCCAAGTAATGGGTCGATTGCTTGATCATTTCTTGAAAATGATGGAGCAAATTGAATTGCTCTGTACTGATGAGCGGGCCAAACCCTTTTGGCAGGAAAGCGAGGAAATAGCCATAAATGCCTTCGAGCGAAAAAGATTGCAAGTATGCGGTCGCATAGATGACGGACCCATCTTTATGTTGGAACGGCGTCATCGCCGTCGTCGAAAACGGATATTGAAGGAGGAGCGGTGTCCATGTTCTTAAAGCATGTCCCAACTGCCGAACGACAGGAAGTGGTTGATGGAGGACTTCTTCACGTTCCCAGCCGAACAATACTTCGGCATGTGTATTCCATAACAGAACCGTACCATCTTGAGAAATAAAACAACACGGTACAGATAAAGCATCGATGAATTGGTCTACCGATAAATCACGCAATGAAGCCACATCATTTCCTCCAATCTGTCATGCTAAATGCATATTCTAATGTCAGTGTACCTGATTTTGCCAATTCAAGGAATGCTTAAGTTCGTCATTGTCAAAAGAAAGACGGACATCATATACTGAAAGGGTAAGATAGTTTTGAATAAGGGGGAAGCAATATGTCAAAAACACATGATGTGATTGAGCTGACAGAAAAATTCGGGGCACACAACTATCATCCACTGCCGATTGTTATTTCGGAGGCGAAAGGGATTTGGGTAACCGATCCTGAGGGGAATCGCTACATGGATATGTTAAGTGCATACTCTGCAGTCAACCAGGGACACTGCCATCCGAAAATCATTCAAGCGCTCAAAGATCAGGCAGATAAGATTACGTTGACGTCACGTGCCTTCTACAACGATCAACTCGGACGCTTTTACGACAAAGTGGTAACGCTTACAAAAAAACAAATGGTGTTGCCGATGAACACGGGCGCAGAAGCCGTAGAGACAGCGGTAAAAACAGCCCGTCGTTGGGCGTATGAAGTAAAAGGGATTCCAGGTCAGGCCGAAATTATCGTCTGCACCGGAAACTTCCATGGACGTACGATGGCTGCTGTGTCGATGTCGACTGAAGCAGAGTACCAACGTGGGTTCGGACCATTATTACCAGGATTCAAAGTCGTACCATATGGCGATATCGATGCGTTTGAAGCGGCAATCACAGAGAATACAGCAGCGTTTATCGTGGAACCGATTCAAGGTGAGGCAGGAATTATCATTCCACCAGAAGGCTACTTGAAACGTGCATCTGAACTCTGTCAACAACACAACGTCCTGTTCGTCGCTGATGAGATTCAGTCTGGTCTTGGTCGTTCAGGAAAATGGTTTGCCATCGAGTGGGAAGATGTCACACCGGATATGTACATTCTCGGAAAAGCACTCGGAGGCGGTGTCTTCCCGATTTCATGCGTTGCCGCGGATCAAGAGATTCTCTCCGTATTTAATCCAGGTTCACACGGCTCGACGTTCGGCGGAAACCCACTCGCTTCCGCGGTCTCAGTCGCAGCGCTCGAAGTGTTGGAAGAAGAGAAACTTGTCGAACGCTCACTAGAGCTAGGGACGTATTTCATGGAACGTTTGAAATCAATCGATAATCCGATGATTCGCGACGTCCGTGGACGTGGATTATTCATCGGCATCGAATTGACGGAAGCAGCTCGTCCATATTGTGAAGCACTCAAAGAACGTGGACTCCTCTGCAAAGAAACGCATGAGACAGTCATTCGATTGGCGCCACCTCTCGTCATCACGAAAGAAGAGCTCGACCAAGCGTTTGAAGCAATCGAAGCAGTTCTTGCTCCGGCAGCTATTTCGTAAATAGCGACAGCTTGGTATAATAGCCTCAGTTGAATGGACACCTGCATGTTGCAGGTGTCTTTTTCGTGGAGGAGGGCATGAGATGCTGTACGTATACGTTGGGTTAGCAGGTGCAGTTGGAGCGTTGGCAAGGTACGGACTTGGATTACTAGTCGCTTCTTTCGGAACGAGCCCGTTTCCAGTCGCGACACTCCTCATCAACTTAATTGGAAGCTTTCTGTTAGGATGGCTGACGCATCGATTCCTTCAAAGGGGAAAACCTTCTCCTCAAATCGTCACGATTATCGGAACCGGAATGATTGGATCATTTACCACGTTTTCCACGTTTAGTGTAGAAACGATTCAATTAGTTGAACATGATCATGTACTTCTCGCTGTTACATATATATTCCTCAGCATCACGCTCGGTTTATGGAGTTCCTGGTTCGGTTATCGCATCGGAACAAAAACGTCGACAAGAGGTGAAGTGAAATGACGCTTATCTGGATTGCAGCTGGCGCCTTTATCGGTTCGATTCTCCGCTTCGCAATCGGTCAGGTCATGAAAAAGTGGTTTGATTCAACTTTTCCTTGGGCGACGTTGTTCGTCAACGTGACAGGGTCATTTGGTCTCGGGTACTTGTACGCGCACACCGATTACCAATCGCTCATCCTCTTTTTAGGCATCGGATTTTTTGGATCGTTTACGACGTTCTCGACTTTAAAACTGGAATTGATGCGGTTTGCGACAAAAGACTGGGTTCGATTCGGCCTCTATTTGCTTGCGACCTATCTGTTCGGACTTATTGCGGCTTACATCGGTTGGTCGATGTAATAACACAACACCCCTTCAATCGAAGGGGTGTTGTGTTTATTCTGCGTGTTGAAGCTTTTCTGTGCATGAAGCACATGTCGTTTCGTATGACTCGCACTGTTCGTCCATATGGTTCCCGCATTCCTGACATGTCTTATCCGGTAATTTTTGATAAAACTCGACAGATGATTCGAGTCGGCTCGCCCATTCATTCATATGAAAATGCCTCCTTCGGTAAATTGTCTGACAGTTTAGATTGTTGTTATGATTGTATTATAACAGAAGTATAAAAGTCAACTATAATATATAACAGATATATCGACGAATTTTTGCTACACTATATACACATAAAAGACGAGGTGAGAAATATGAAAGTGCCCCAATGTGAGACGATTGGGATCCAATCAGAAGACGTACCGACGCTACAAACTGCCTTGGCACAATTGGATGCCCCGCGTGTCAGTCGGTTGTTTAAAGCGTTCGCTGACCCGACTCGTTTGAAAGTACTGTATGTCCTGACGCTCGAACATGAACTTTGCGTTTGTGATGTTGCCGCCGTCATCGGTCATTCAAATGCGACCGCATCCCATCATTTACGGACGTTACTCGAACAAGGACTAGTGAAATATCGAAAAGAGGGGAAAGTCGTGTATTATTCATTAGACGACGAACATGTCAGGCAGCTTGTTGAAATTGCGCTGGCCCATAGCGAAGAACAGAAAGATGTTTGAATCCAATGACCGATCCTTTTAGGATTCGGTCATTTTTTCCTATTGTCATGAATTTCATTTCGCGATACGATATATTCAAATGAGCGTTTGAATGTTAGGGGGAACGAGATGAGAAACCGAGACGTGTTACCTGTGTCTGGAATCACTTGCACGAACTGTGCTGCGAAAATCGAGCGGGATATCACGAAACGCGAAGAAGTGGCATCTTGTCAAATTGATTTCGCGACGAGTCGAATGATGATTGAATGGATTGATGTCTCTGAACGCAAAGCGATGCTCGAGTCAATCGAGCAGACGATGAAACGAATCGAGCCGGGTGCGAAGTTTATCAAAACAGAGGAAGATCAAACCGAACAACGAGATACGGTCCTTTGGCGATTCCTTGCGGCTGCCCTCATATTTTCGATTGCCCTTTGGATGGATTCCATTCCAGGCTACATCGTAGCGTATGGGCTAGCTGGATATGATGTCGTTTCTGGTGCCGTCCGAAATGTATGGCACAGGGAATGGTTTGACGAAAAGTTCTTAATGACCATCGCGACCATCGGTGCATTCGCGATTGCCGAATATCCGGAAGCCGTAGCGGTCATGTTGTTTTATCAACTTGGAGAATACGTGCAAGGGCGTGCGGTGCGCGCTTCGCGGAAGTCGATACAATCTTTGTTAAACATGAGACCAACACTCGCTCGTGTACTAATTGGTGAGGAAGAAGTTGAGCGATTGCCAGAAGATGTAGCGGTCGGTTCACACCTGATTGTCCGTGCCGGAGAACTCGTTCCGATGGATGGGATTGTATTCAGTGGTGCGAGTTCACTCGATACAGCTTCATTGACAGGTGAGGCGGTTCCTCGTCAAGTGAGAGCGGGTGAAGAGGTGTTGGCGGGGATGATCAATTTGGAGGGACGACTCGTCATCCGAACAACGAAGCTCGCCGCCGAATCGAGCCTCCAAAAGATGATTGCCCTCGTAGAAGAGGCGAACGGGAAAAAGGCGAAGACAGAACAGATGATTACCCGATTGGCGAAAGTCTATACACCTTTCGTTGTCGTCATGGCGACACTCGTCGCATTTGTTCCGCCGCTATTTGTCGGAGACTTGTCAGAGTGGGTTTACCGTGCACTCATTTTCCTCGTCATCAGTTGTCCGTGTGCGCTCGTCATTTCGATTCCCTTAGGTTATTTCGGTGGGATTGGAGCGGGCTCTAAACAAGGTGTTCTTGTAAAAGGCGGAGAATATTTAGACACGTTAACAGAAGTGGACACTGTCGTCTTTGATAAGACAGGAACGTTGACGACAGGGCGATTTGAAGTGACGAACGTTGTGACAACGGAAGGGGTGCACGCTGAAGAATTGTTGCACCTTGCCGCTCGCGTCGAACGAGCATCGAATCATCCGCTCGCGCGAGCCATCGTCAATCGAGTCGGAGACGTTCAGCCGTTCGAATCGATTCAAGAAGAGCCCGGATATGGTCTCCATGCCCATGATGGCGATGATCACATTTACGTGGGTAGTGCTCGGTATATGAGATATTTAGGTCAAACGATTGAGGATACCTCGATTGGGACAAGTGTTCACGTGATGAAAAACAATCGTTGGCTAGGGCGAATCGAATTAATGGATACGGTGAAGCCGGATGCGTATCCTGCAATCCAAGCGTTGAAGGAAGCCGGATACCGGACGGTGATGTTATCGGGAGACCGCCGCGAAGTCGCTACAACAATCGGCGAACGACTCGGACTAGATGAGGTGCGAGGCGAATTGCTTCCGCACGAAAAAGTAGAAGCGATTGAACAGATGACCGCCTCCCAAAAAGTTGCATTTGTCGGAGATGGAATGAACGATGCGGCAGCGTTGGCACGAGCCGATGTCGGACTTGTTATGGGGGGAGTCGGAAGTGATACAGCGGTCACGGCAGCGGATGTTGTCTTGATGCATGACGACCCGAACGATGTGGTCCGAGCTATCAAGCTCGGGAAGCAGACAAAACGTGTCGTCTGGCAAAATATTTTCTTTGCGTTCGGAACGAAAGCGCTCGTTTTGGTTTTCGGGTTATTCGGAATTGCTACGATGTGGGAAGCTGTCTTCGCGGACGTCGGTGTGGCACTGCTTGCTATTGCGAATGCGACGAGATTATTACGAATGACGTCATCATGACAAAAGGAGTGTTTCAGCATCATGAACTGAGCCCTGTTTTACGGACAGTTTAATAAAAAGTGCCTCGAATTCTATGCGGCGATCAGATGGCTCCGGTATTGCTCCGGGGTCATCTTTTTTAGGTTCCATTGTTTGCGTTCGCTGTTGTAATAGTCGATGTAGGAGTCGACCATCGAACGAACCTCGCTGAGGTCCAGTGCCGACCGATGCTCGACATGATCTTTCAGGTGTCCGAAGAAGGACTCGATTGGTGCGTTGTCGAGACAGTTCCCACGACGTGACATGGATTGGACCAACCCCAGTCCGCGAATCCGCGACTGATAGGCGGGATGGGTATAGTGGAACCCTTGGTCCGAATGAATCATCGCCTCAGGATGTAGGTTCCCGTCGAGGTGCTCTTCGAGCTTCCTCGTCGTCTGAAAGACGAGGTCCATGTGAAGGCTCGGCGACAGATGGTGCGCCACGATTTCACGTGTCGCGACGTCCTTCACACAAGAGAGATAGACGTTCTGTCCCTTTCGAGTAGGGAGATAGGTGATGTCCGTCACGAAAACCTTGCCTGGCTCGTCCTGGTCGAACTGACGATTCAGACGATTCGGGACCGTCCTGTGCTCCTGTGTCGCCTTGGCGAGCTTCCGATATGCGTTCTTCGTGCGGATTTTTGTGACGATCCCGTATTTCCGCATCAGCCGAAGGATACGTTTATGGTTCATGGGTGATCCGACGAGGTCGAGGACCTCCATATAGAGCCCGCGATACCCGATCTTCCCGTGCCGACGATCGTGGAGCTGTTTCAGGAGAAGATAGTCCGCGTAGTCGCGCTCTTCCCGTAGGGAGTCCTTTTCCGCACGCTTTAGCCAGGCATAGTAGCCGCTTCGGCTCACACCAGCGATCTCGCAGAGTGGACGGACGAGGTTCTTCAGACGGAACGTCCGGAGGACGGTGTTGATGACATGATATCGCTCTGTCGGTGTCAGTCGGTTCGCTTCGCCCGCCCCTCG